>JAJDEL010000758.1 GCA_029259835.1 Planctomicrobium sp.
CGAACGGGCCGTCCCCTTCTCGCGGAGTGCGGGCTTCGGTGCTGAGCCGATAATTCCCTTGAAGGTATCGATCAAAACGCAACGTCCAGCGACGGAAGCCATCTTCCACCTCACCTGGAATTTGCTCGACGAGACGAACAACTCTGGAATTCTGTTGCTGTGAGAGCGGCACTAGAGTGAATCGCAACTTCTCGCCTGCCACTTCTGAAATGAGCACATCGAGTTCGCGGTAACCGCCACCGGTGATATTGAGAATCGCTTCCAATCGGGTGAAGAGATTTTCCGGATCGATGCGGAAGAACGTAATCGTTTCTGCGGCGAGTGTGCTCGGCTTACGGGAGACATCGAGTTGCCCGCTGAACACTGTGTCTTGATAGGTGAAGGCGAGCCGGACCGACTTGCGGAGGACTTTCAGTTTTTGATCCAGAATCGCAATGTCTTTCTGCCCGGCAGGATCGAGACCTTTGATTTCCTGAGTGACGACGTCGAAATCGCTGTCCGCCGAAATGCCGTACAAAGCTTCGACCATATCCGCTTGCGGAAGCCTGATTTCCGGAATGTTGACTCGAACGGTCTGTTCTTTCACCGGCCAGTTCTCGGGAATGAATCGAGAAAAGAACAGCACGTTCCGCGTTTGCCCCGGCGCGAGCGGCGGATTCATCGGGACGCGAATTTCATTGATCCCGGCTTCACTGGAAACGGTTTGCCACTGTGATTCCTTGCCATCGACTTGAACCGTGGTTACTTCCCAATCGGACGGGATCCGCAATCGGAAATCGAACAACGGAGCCAGACGCGTTTCCACACTGACTGTCGTATAAAGATTCAGACTTGCCTGAGTGATGTCGAGGACATTCGTCATCGCTGCCTGAACTTCCTGTTGCTTAAGCCCTGCGACAAATCTCAGGCTGAAGTTTTCGTCCCAAATTTGAAAGGTGGCTTGAGCTTCAGTCTCCTCCTGAATCCGCCTTGAAATCTTGGCATTGTTCACAGCCCGTACGCCTATCGATTCAATCGCTTGCAGCCGGACGTTCTCCGGATGCTGAACGAGAATGGTACCGGTATGTGAAGTGATGTTGGAGATGATCAACGTCGGCACTGACCACGGCTCGTCAGGACTTTCGGAAAGAATCCCTCGGAACGTAATTCCCCGCTGACCTTCGAAGCCTTGCCGATATTGCAATGTAATATTCGTTTTCGAATCGTCGTTCGGGGCATCCATCAATTCCCACGATTCGAGACCTGTCGACTCGACCGCTGTGATTTCGAGCAGATTCGGAATCAAGCAGGTCAGTTGATCGATCTCCTGGCCGAAGACTTGCAGTTCCGTTTTCGCAACCCAGGTAATTTCGCTCGGCAAGACTTTGATTCCCATCGCAGTGCTAGCGAAAGTGAGTACGTCTGCCTGAGACGACTTCTTCTTGTCTGTGATCTTGAGACTCAGCTGTTGTTGCCCACCAATCGGGAGAACGTACGTCGCCTCTTCAGCGGCAGGCGTCGGTCGGTCGAGAGTCACCTGAGTCGATTCCAGAAACTTCCCTGCTGGAAGTGTGATTCGAAACTCACCGGGCGCTTTGTTTGCGAGACGGAAATTCGCGGCTTTGTCACTGCCGTTCGCGTGTAGTGGTGTTGAAATCGACAGCTTCAGACTTTGCTTGCCTGGCTTCTCGATGAAAACTCGCAGCACGTTCTGCTGCTTGCCATCGCGTGCTATTGAAGGGGCTTTGCCATCGAGAATCGCATTCTCAATGTTCCAACCGGTGACATCGAAGCGAACTTCACTCCATGTTTTTCCGAACGAAGTCAGCTCAATGAGCAAATCACCGACGAGTCTGTCGCCATCGATGCGAACATCGTAATCGGCGGAATGAATCGCGACACCTTTCAGATTGCTATCGGTTTTTACCTGCAGTTTGATGGCGTCGGCAAGTAGTTCTTCAAACTCTTCTGTCGAAAGTACGGCGCCGAAGCGGTCTTTCGTGATGACCGTTCCGAGTTGATCTTCTGGAACATAAACCCGTTGCAGTTCTTTGAGTTCTTGACTTGAAAGCTGCGAATTCTGTGCGTGGGTGAAATTGGTCGTCAGAGACGCAATCGCGATCAGAAAACACAGTTGACCAGCTAAGCAAAGAAAATGCGTCCACTCGCTTTGACGACTTTTCAGATTCCAGTGATTCCGATGAGGATTCATAACAACCAACCTCCAACATCAACAAATAAGCGAATTCAAAACAGACAACGACACGCCGTTGAACAAAAACAAGCATCACTCCGAATCGGGCGGTTCGGTTTCGTCTTCAGGCGGTGTTGGAAGTGTTGGTTCTTCCGCCTCCACTTGTGGTGTCGGACTTTCTGTTACGATTGCTGCTGTGGCAGTGGAGGACGCAATCGCGGGGGAGGTGATCACAGTTTTGGAGTTCATGCTTTGGACGCAGCTAAAGACTCCCTGAATCACCCATAAGCCGAAGAGTAGCAGCAACCCAAAGCGAGCAGCGTGCAATCCTTGACTGAGCGCGTGAGAATCGCTGAGTCCAAAGAGTGCCGCTGCGAATGCGGCGATCAGCAGCATGCCGATTTTGTTTTCCCAGGACGTTCTCATCAGAACCCAGCCGATCAGTCCGATGGCGATGCTGACGATCAATGTCATCATCACATGATTCCACCACATGACTTTGATTTGATTCGCCCCACCCAGATTCGTATACACATAAGGAATACGTCCTTCCGTTGGAAATTGGGCGACTCCGCTTGAAGACTTCAGACCGTTATTGACCCAACTATCCAGTTGTTTTGAATTTCGGCTCGCCATTTCTCCGAAGAGAATTGAGTTGGGGCGATGGGATTTTTTCAAATTGAATTTCCCAGGATCGCCAACCAACGAATACTTCTCCGGAACCCAGACAGCGACCTTCAATTCCTGAGCGACGCTCGTTTCTCCGTCACCGTTGACAGGTAGCGGCAACGACATGCGCCCGCGACCGAAAGAGCTGTCTCCCAGGGGAGGGTTGACTCGCCAGAGGAATTGAAACGTAAGTAGAAATGGTTGGTCGGAAGATTCAGTACGGGCAACATTCACCCAGAATGGTGTCCAGTTTTTTCCGATCGATTCGGAATCAAGAAGTTCCGCTTTTTCGAGCTTCACTTCCCGATCATTCAGGAATGTTCCGAGAACTTCGAGATTGATCGGCAGATGCACAAGCAATCGCTGCCGCTCGGTTGTTTTGACATTGAAGCGGCTGCGGTACGTTGCCTCTGCGTCTTCACCGGTGACGATTTCAACGAGTCCACGAGAAACAACCGTTGAAATGACTTCCTGAATTTCGTGTCGCGATTGCGTGATTTTCACGGTCGGACGGTCGTCTTCTTCGGCGTTAAAGTATCGATAAGCCAGTGTTCCGGTCTGCGGCAACGTCTTCAGTTCGCGAAGATCAATCACTTCGATTCCACCACCGTTCCCCTCTGCAGAGATTGAAAGTGAACGCTCCTTTTTGACGACGACTTCACCCTGAACGTTTGTCAGTTCCGTTGTCGTAGTACCTTCGTCATCAACCAAACCGAGAGGTCGGATCAGTTGAATAGTGAGGGCGTCATCATCAGCCTCCTCTTCGGCGTCTGGTTCCTCGTCAGCCTCGGCATCACCTTCTGGCTCCGCGTCTTCTCCTTCTTGCGGGATGTCGTAAGTGATGAGGAAACGTTGGCGCCCGAGGACTTCTCGCTGAGTCACCGCTGTCCAGGTGACCCAACCATCAACCGCTTCGCCCGGAGTTCGTTGTTTGATGGGAGAAGAAGCCTGATCACCCGGTGCCGTTTCAATTCGCAAGAGTTCGGAAACGCCTTCTGGGACTTCGAATCGGAACGTATCCACGCCGGAGTACTCGATCACGTAATCCAACTGAGTCTGAACCTGCGTCAGTTCCGGTTGTACATCTACAGACGTTCCGACTTGTGCAGAGAGACGAGTTGGTTTTCGTTTCGTTTTCACAGAAATCGTGACTGGTCGGCGAGTAAAACTCCACGCGGAATTCAAAGAAACGTTCCCACGTCGTGCCTGATTTGCTGGTAATGGTTGCGCCCCTTCCAGTGTGTCCTGATCGGTGATGACTTCGATTGCGTCTTTCGCATAGACGAAAATCGTTCCAGTTTCTCGCTCGGCGTTGAGCGGTTCGATCAGCGGTAAAACCTGATCAGACTCATCTTCTTTCAGATCGCGGTGAGCACGAATGTTAACCTGAATGACTCCCAAAGTCCGCTGTGCGAGCGTGACGGTCAGTTCCTGAGTTTTTTCGTCAACATTGAATTCCTTCATCTGCGGACATTGGACATCGTCGACTGTGACACTCTCAGGCAATTTCAACTTGATCTCAAAGACACCAGACCGTTC
>JAJDEL010000759.1 GCA_029259835.1 Planctomicrobium sp.
CTGGTCCTCAACCCCGGCGAGTTTTTCGTCAGAAAAACCGACATCGGCAACAAGCCTCCGCGTCCAAATCGGTTTGCTGAGTCCACCTTGACCCATTCATTTGTACTGAAATCGACATTCTCGATGCCATAATGTTTTGCCAGCGGTCGATTCACAAAAGTATAATCCGCATCAATGAGTTCCAGGACCGAACGATCATTCTGAATGAGATCGAGAAAGAAGTGGATCGGTTCTTCGAACATCGCCTGCCGTAATTCGTCAGTGAATTCCGGGAATCGGTTTCGGTCGACACTGTTATGTTCTTCAAAACGCCGAACGTCGAGCCAGTTCGCGGCGAATTCCGTCGCTAAACCACGCGTTCGCTTGTCTCGAAGCATTCGCTTTGACTGTGCAACGATTTCCTCAGACTTGCCTACAATGTTTGAGTCGTCATCCCTTTGATCAGGAAGCGATGACCAGAGGAAATAACTGAGACGGTTATTCAATTCAAAATCTGTGAGTCGTCGCGTCCCGTCACCTGCGGCGACAAGGTCCACCCGATAAAGAAAATGTGGCGACATCAAAATAGAAACAACGCTGTCACGTATTGCATCTTCGTGACTGAGACGATCTTCATCTCGAAGTAAACGATAGAAGGCTCGAATTTTGTTCGCTTCTTCATCAGAGAGAGGACGCCTCCAGGCTAGTCGGGCGAACTGAATTAACAAGTCGAGATGTATAGGCTCGGATTCCAGTCTCTCCGATTCAACCCAGCGAATTTGTTTATTGATGTTGTTAAAGTAGTCTTCAATCGCTTGAAGTCCTTCGCCGCTGCCGCCGTTACGACGAGCTTTTTCGAGGTAGACATCTGAGAGCTTTTGAATCATCGCTTCAGAGGCTGCGTTTTTGTCTTCTGGACGGGCAAAGTCAAACTCTGGATCGCGCATATAGCGTGAATCTGTCCGCTCGAACCAGAGGAACCCGACATATTGCCGTGCTGGTGCTGAGGCAACGTAGTCAAGCTCCTGCCACAACTGATCCAATGCCTGACGTTGGTCATCATCAAGAACCAGTTCATAGAGCGGGATGTCATCTCGAAAGTAGCCCATCATGCTATGAAAACCAGCACTGAGAAGTCGGCCTTTTTCCTGCTTCTCTTTCGCAACTCCTAGGTAATCACGACCTCGTTCGGAAATATAGAACGCGTCTGGAAACACAGAACAAAATCGTTCAATCGATTTGAGATGTTTGGCGGTGACTTCTCCATCTTTCGGCAACACCAATTCTGGCAGGGTGTTTTCGGGAATCTCGTCTCCTTCGATGTACAAAACACCGCGATCAAACGCTCGACGATGATTCGCATACTGCCGGTTTTTCCACAGCACGAACGATTGTGACCCATTGTGAACTTCATCGATTTTGAGATTCTCAAACTTACGCGTCAACTTTGGTCGCAACTCCAGCACGTAGTCGCGCATCGATTCGCAACTTATCCTGACCACTTTCTCCTCTGTCTGATGTGGTAGCGAGGAAAACATTGCCTGCAATTTTGCGATAGGTCCAACTGCGTTATTCTCGTTGAGTAACTCCCAAATCAACGTGGAGTATTTAGGACTGAGTCCAGATTGCGAGGCGACTTCGGCTAATGTGAATCGTGCGGCATCACGATCATCTGTACGAGTCGAATGATGTTCTCTGTACTGCCAGCAGACCAAAAAATATTCTGCAAGATCAGTCGGCTGGCTTTCGTAAAACTGAACGATCCGCTTCACACAAAACTTGTCTCGGTCCGTGTCTGTGATGGCGGGATGAGGAGCGAAGGTGAGATCAGTCGGCGTGAGCACCAAATGTTCAGCGACGAATCGAGTTGCTTCGAGATATTTTTTAAGCAATGCTGGAGACATCGTTAGCGACTCACCAGTATTATCGAACCCAGCTTCGTTGGCCGGATCAACCGGAAATGTCTTAGTAGGCTGAACATCGACCTGAGTCAGATCACGAATCGAATTATTGAATTCAGAGTTGCTCAATCGTCGAGCCAGAATGACACCTGGATCACCGGCGTTGCGTTGCGATTCGTGAGATCGAAATTTACGAATCCAGTTGATGATCGCCTTGCTTTGCGTCTCATTCGGTAACGGAGCGGCATCTTCCGGCGGCATCTCTTTGGCCTCGAGCCGCTTTAGGACAGTTTTCCAAAGTTGATGCGAGTCCGCGATATCATCGAGTGATGAATAGTGACTCAAATCCAGCTTGGCTTCCGGATCTTCGCTGCTGTGACAATCAAGACAATACGTCCGCAGAAACGGCTTGATGGTTGTTGAGAATTCGCGTTGCAGGAGATCGCGAGTCGTATCATCACACCTAGCAATCGAAGTGAATCCAACAACCAGAGCGGATGCGAAAATGAATGAACGGAACAGAGACCGTTGCAGGGTGGAAACAGGGTTGGCAAACATATGCGAGGCGTCTCGTTGGAGGGACGCTAATTATAGAGCAAGCTGAGGCCCGTTCGCTATCCTTGATTGCTGTTCAACCCATTCCCCCATCAATACCGCAGAACGGATTCGTCTATTTTTAGGGACCAGTCATCGATTCCGCCTGCCATGTTTTGCACTTGCAGAAACTCTTGCTTGAGTAGCCACTGAGTGACTCTCATGCTGCGACCACCGTGGTGACAGTGAACGATAATATGCGACTCGTTGTATTGATTGAGTTCTTCAGCCCGCTCCTGCATCTGGCTCATTGGAATGAGTGTTGTCCCTTCAATGCGTGTTGTTTCATACTCATCCGGTTCGCGACAATCGATGAAGAGGAATTCTTTGCCTGCATCAAG
>JAJDEL010000760.1 GCA_029259835.1 Planctomicrobium sp.
GACTCGTACGTGCCGCAACAACACTGGCATCAGGAAGATGTTGCTGACCAACCCGCCAAGCATCGCAATGCTGACCAGAACGCCAAAATCAGCAAGCGGAACGAAGTTGGAGAGCGTGAGCGCGCTGAACCCAGCGACCAATGCGAGGTTCGCGAGAACGAGTGCTAGGCCGACATTTCCGTGCGAAAGTTCCGCTGCACAGAGATGATCTTTACCTTCCCTGCGGAGTCGCAAGTAGGTACTCAAATAATGGATTGTGGAATCGACTGTCAGCCCCATCGAGACGCTGGCAATCATTGCGGTCCCAATGTTGATAGGAATGTTCAATAATCCCATTGTTCCGATCAGAACAAGAATCGGAAGAACATTTGGAACAATCGAAATCAGGCCGAGCGTTAAACTTCTGAATGCAATTCCCATTGTCAGTGTGATACCCAATGCCGCGATGATGAAACTGAGGAGTTGGTCATTGAGCAGGCTTGAAATCATATTCGCCAACAAAACATAAAGACCTGTTGCTTCGGCGTCAGGGTAAAATTCCCGGCTCAGTTCTTCGACTTCGGCGATCAGTTTCAGTTTGACTTCAGCTGGTTGCTGTTCAAGAGAGCGCAACATGATTCGCATGCGACGGAGCGATGGTTGATAGAGTGATGGTTCCATCTCCGGTTGCAGCATGGAAAGAAACTCTCGCTTCTCATCCAATGTTGCTGGTCGAAAACGGCGAACAACCGGAATCAATCGACCAGATCCGGATTTCGCTAAGGGGACACGCGGAACAAGATCGAGACCATCAGTCAACGAAATGACTTTGGTGAGTTGAGTTCCGTCCTCAAGCTTGAGTTCTCGAAGTTTCTGTGTGAGTTCGCGAACACGATCAAGTTCCTCATGAGTCAAAACATTCGGTGCAGAGAAACCGATTTCCCAACTCCCGACGCCCCCCATGCGGCTTTCAAAGAAATGTATTGCCTCGGAAATCGGACTTTCATTACGGAAATTCTTGCTGAAATCCGTTTCGACTGTGAGACGACTCAGCCCCATTGCTGCCCCTGTTGCGACTGAAATTGTGAGAATGAGGACCAGCAAGGAACTCCGGTTCGACCAGCGGCAGATCGATTTTAAGGTTGCGACCAATCGGTCTTCACCCCAAGGTTGACGCGGATCAGCGTGAGCATTTCCGATCAGGATTCCTGCTGGCAAAAGGAGACTGCACATGAGCGGAATCAGTAATGTCGCGAGAGTCATCATCAAAGCGAAACTTCTCACCGGAACAACACTGCTGATCAAGAGTGACGCAAACCCAACTGCCGTCGTGAGGCAAGTCCAAAAAATCGGACCTGCCAGACGCTGAAACGTTCTCAGGTAAGCTTCTTGACGGGAGTGATCAATTCGCATTTCGCGAAACGTGACGGTCACGTGCATCATCGTGGCGACACCGATGATCGTGACAAGCGAGGTCAGCATCGAACTGACCATGCTTAACTTCATATCTGAAAGAGAAAGAATCCCTCTGGTCCAAATTAGAGTCGTGTGGATGAGGAGAATTGGAAGCATCACCCAGCGCAAGTTTCGAAACAACACAAGAATGACGACCATCAGCAATGCAGATGATGCCAGTCCCAGCGTTCGGGAATCTTCCTCGACATACTGAAACATATCATGAACTTGAAGAGGTTCCCCGGCGACCACGGCAGGCGGGTTGTGGGACGCGGCAACTTCTCGGACGCGTCGATATGTTTCGGCGCGTGGTACGCTTGCCTGAGATTTATCTTGCAAACGCATGGCAATAGCGACCGTGCCGCCATCATCGCTGACAAGCATGCGACGAGATTCTTCCATGATTGTTTCGCGAAATGCAGGCAATCGCATCGCGACTCGCATCCAGCCGGGTGCGCGTTCATTTCTCAGAATGGAAGCAAGATCCTGCATGCTCTCTGAGTTGATTCCAGGGATTTTGGAAAGGGCATCAGAGAACGATTCGATATCGTTCAGAGTCTCGGAACTTGTGGGGTCTTGAACGCTATAGCCAACGACCAGGAATTCGTCGCCACCGAAGGAGCGTTTACTTCGCAGATATTGTTGAAGCAGTGGGGAATCGTCAGAAAAAAAAGATTCAATCGATTGATCAAAGCGCAGCTGTGAGGCAGGAAACGCAAGCGTGAGTGAAACGACCCCAACGCAGACGATGAAGCCGATATTCCAACGGGCAAAAAACTCGGCAAGAGTAGACAAATTGCTCGTTTTATCAGAGTTCATCAGGTGAAATCGTCGATCCAGGTCAAGGGCTTCGAAAATCGTCAGATTGAGTTGGGATCGCAATCAAGAAATTTTAATACGAGAGTTCAATGACCAAAGTACCGGGGAAGATGAAAGTCCATCTGAAACTGTCCTGAATCCCGGCGATTTGACATCTCTGACATCAGAGCGTGCAGAGAGAATAGTAGCGAATCGCAAAAACAACTACTGATGCAAACCAGAAAATCAGGATGCGTTCAGATTCGCTCAGACTGTATGGTGTGGGAATTGAAAGTCATGTTAGGCAAAGCAGGACGTTCTTGAGCCTCCATCAGCTACTGAGACCCGGTGAAATTGCCGCGACTTGCCCGTCAACCCCTTGCCGCATCCTCATGTTCGTCAGTAGGATAGTGCAAGAAATTGTTACCCCACAAAATGGGGAGATCATCAAAATTCGGAATGTTTTTCCTTGTCGAAATTTCCGGTATTGCTGCCTCAACTGACATGCTGCCATATGAGAGTCCAATTGAGTGAATTTCGAGCGACGCTGCTCAACAGGACGATATCAATAAAATTGATGGTTCTCAGCGTCTGCCTGGTGCCTTCGCTCGTCTTCGCAGACGCAGTGACTGACTACAATCTGGCGTTGCAATTTTACAAGCAACAACGCTGGAAACTTTCTGCTGAAGCGTGCGAAGATTTTGTTAAGAAGTATCCGGAGCACGTTCAAGTTTCGATGGCTCATCTTTATTGGGGACAGTCGCTTGTCCATTTGAGAGATTTCGGAAAAGCTCGGAACCATTTCCGAATTTACCTCAAAGACTCTAAGGCGATTTCTGATCGTCCTCTGGCAATGTACCGGGTTGGTGAATGCAGTTATTTTCTGAATGATGCCAAGGCCGCTGAACAGGAACTGACAACTTTTTTACGGGCGTTCAACGATCATGAATTAGCGGAATGGGCAGGTGTCTATCTGGCTCATTCGCAGTTTCAGTTGAATAAGAACAAAGACGCAATTAGTACGTTCCAGGCATCATTAGCGAAGTACAAGAACGGGAACCTCAAAGACGAAGCAGAGTATGGCTTGGCGCGAGCGCTGGAAGTTGACGGGCAATCCGAAAAAGCGACCGAACTCTATCGGAAAATTTCCACCGAAAAAGGAAACTTGCATGCCGGAGAAGCATTGTTTCATATGGCTGCAATGTACTTCAGTCAAGAGAAATATGCGGAAGCTGATCAAGCATTCAATTCTTTAGCGGATCAGTTTTCACAGCATCGATTGACCCCATTGGCGTTTTTGAATGCCGGGTATGCGATGTACCAACTGAAAAAATTCCCCGAAGCAATTGAAAGATTTCAAAGAGCCGCTGAGTCCGAACAGCAGCAGGCGACCGCAAATTACTGGATCGGATTGAGTTATAAATCGCTCGGTGATTACCAGAAAGCCGCTCGAGTCTTCAAAGAAGCTCTGGCATCGGCACCTGATCAACCCTTGGCTGAGAATCTTGTTTTTCAGCAAGGTGATGCGGAATTACGGCAAGGGCATCAAGCCGAAGCAATGGCACTCTTTGAGACTGTTTACATGAAGTGGCCTGAAGGAAAATACGCCGACGACGCACTGCATTCTTCTTGTGAAGCCGCATTTCAAGCGGGGGAGCTTGTCAAAGCAACTCAACTTCATCTGCTGTTCAGCAAACGCTATGCGACTGGTGGATTAAACCAGGTTCAAGATTTGTTGTACGGT
>JAJDEL010000077.1 GCA_029259835.1 Planctomicrobium sp.
GCAGAGTTGGTTCAGGAAAGTTTACAAGGCAGAAGCGATCGTCCCCGTTGCCGCTCGGTAGCCGGAGAACTACTCTACTCAAATGAGTCCATCGACACGCAAGACATCTCTGAGAGTAACAGGAGCAATCATTGCATTCGCCTTCGGCTATGGATTGCAAACATGGATGCGACCTTCGATTGAAGAACTCACGATTCAGGCAGCACACGCCTGGAATGCTGGAGAAATCAGACAGGCAGAGAAATTCGCTCGCTCTGCACTCGCCCGATCCGGAGACACCAGTGGCGCACGCGATGTACTGATTCAAGTAGCAGCTCACGACGCGAACCCGATGCTGCATGTCGCAGTTTTATTAAGTGTCCCGGAAGACTCTTCGACCGGTCCACAGTTGAGGTACGAAGCAGGAGAACTTGCATTCCAAGCAGGTTATGCCGCCGTGGCTGAGAAATGTTGGAAAGATGCTCAACGTCTGCTCCCAGGCTTTGCTGCGGCTCATGACAGGTTGATCATGTTGGCGGGGGTTCGGCTCGATCCAGCGAGTGTTTCCACTGCATTGGTTGAAAAAACGAAAACATTCCCCCTGCAAATTGCGTCGCTTCGATTGCTGGTCGGTGCAGAGTCAATTGCACTCGAAGCGGCATCTATGGAAGAGAGCCTCCAGAGATTCGTTCATAAAGATCCGTCTGATCACGCCTCGCGCATTGCACTCGCACGCTGTCTGATTGAACTTGGCCGGCCCGCCGAAGCCGAACAACTGCTCGAAGAAGGTGAACAAATTCCAAGTGTTCAATTACTACTCGCACAAACGCGGTTTCGCCTCGGACAGCCTGACCCATTCACAACATTGCCTGACTCTCCGCTGGTCGGATTCGCAGGTGACTATTGGCTGTTGCGGGGAATCGAAGCATCCAGAAGCAATCACACTGAATACGCTGTAGACTGTTTAGAGAAAGCCGTTTCGCAAAGACCGCTTGACCGAAAAATTCGATCCCAGTATTGCGAAGTGTTACGCCTTGCTGGAGATGTTGAAGAGAACCAGAAACAGTCTGATCAGCTGCGCGTTCTGCAAGAACTGGAACAGACCGCAAAGAACCCTTCAACAATTTGGGACGTCAATACCGTCAGTCAGCTTGCCGAACAGTGCAGAGAAGTCGGTGCAGAATCGGTTGCCGAGTTACTTAGCAAATACGTCAATTCGTTGTAAGCTTTGCGTTGCTTCACTGACTTGAACGAGAGATGTCCTCGTTTCAAAACCGCGAAAGCTCCCACTCCACCAAGTAGTCACATGCGTTTCTTTGTTCCAGTCATTTTGTTTGCGATCCTGGCAGCCGCTGGATATGGGACCGCCAAATGGGTCGAATCGCGATCTGTCTGGCGTGGTGACGATTTGCTTCCCAAGCCGGTCAAGACGGATGGTGTTGACCGAAGAGACCCCACTCAAACTCGCCACAGTCAACCGCCTGCGCAGGATGGCCTGAAATTCATCGAACTGCAAAACTCAGGTCTTGATTTCACTTATGAGAATGGAGACTCAGGAAAGTTTCACCTCGCGGAAACACTCGGAGGTGGCATCGGAACCGCCGACCTCGACCGTGATGGTCGCACAGACCTGATTTTCGTAGATGGCGGAGACCCGATCAATTGGCCGGACCAAATCAGCAACTCCATACACATTTACCGCCACCTCAGCACAACATCATTCACTGAAGTGGGGGAGCAAAACGGATGTCTCTGGTCAGGATACGGACACGGCTGCTGCCTCGGCGATTTCAACAACGATGGCTTTGACGACTTCTTGATCACCGGGTATCAATCTACGGCATTCTTTATGAACATGGGCGATGGAACCTATGAAGAACGAACAGAAGAAGCCGGTCTGAAAATGGACCGCTGGTGCGCAACTGCCGCTTTTGGAGACCTCGACAATGACGGCGATCTCGATTTGTATGTCACCACCTACGCCAACACCCCACGAGATGTACCGCCTCCCTATTGCGAAGAATCCGGGCGACGCATTCATTGCCATCCTCACTATTATTCAGCCGTACCGGACTACCTTTTCGAAAATGTTGGCGATGGCACATTCCGTGACCGCTCTACTGACTCCGGGATTTCTGAACAAATTCAATACGGTCTCGGAGTCGTCATCGCAGATTTCAACGATGACCGAACTCCAGAAATTTTCATTGCCAACGATGGTGACCGAAACCTGCTCTTCGAAAAGGAATCCGATTGGAAATATCGTGAAATCGGAATTGAGTCAGGCGTTGCCTATACCGCGATGGGGAAGTCGACCGGCTCCATGGGAATTGCCTGTGCCGATTTCAATCGAGATGGACGGCTTGACTTGCTCACGACGAACTTCATCCATGAGACGAACGTCACATTTTACAATCAAGGTGGTAATACTTTCGTCGACACTGCCGGTCAGAACGGACTCTCAACAACCAGTCGCGCCATGGTCGGCTGGTCTGCCGTTCCGTTTGATGCCGATCTGGATGGTCGCCCCGATCTCTTTGTTACGAATGGCCATGTCACCGATTCTCCATCGGCATCGTTCCAGCAACCACCGCTCTTGTTCCATGGAACTAATGACAGCCAATGGAAGAAAACTGAGAACGCAGGCGCTTACTTCGAGCAATCCTGGCACGGTCGTGGCGCACTCGCGACAGATTTGAACGAAGACGGACTTCCCGATCTCGTCGTTTCACCGATTGATGATCCGGCAACGATTTTGCTGAATGACTTCAAATTCGATGGACCAGTCACGACTCTTCAATTTGTCGGAACCGATTCAAATCGATCCGCTGGAAATCTTAGGATTGAAGTACAATCGGGAAGCGAAACAAACGTACACGAACGACAACTGAGCGGCGGCTATCTCACTAGCAGAACTACTGAACTCTCCTTCGCTTCATCGAATGACGGAGTCAACATCACCCTCCGCTGGCCGAACGGCAACGTACAGGAGATGAAGGATCTTTCCGCTGGTTCCTATCTGATTATTGAAGGAAAAGATGAGCCGCTTTCTTTGAAGACTGATTGATGTCTCTTCGGATTTGCAATACAAACCGGCAGAAATTCTTCCAAGCTATCAACGTCGCAACTGATTAAGATTGAAATCTCGAATGGCCTGAAATGGTGAGGTTGGTGACAACTCCTTGCTCTTTTGAAACGCTTCGATGGCAGCGACCGTCTCGCCAGTTTCCAATGCGATGCAGCCGAGGTAGTAGTAGGCTTCGCCACGCAGCGACTCAGTGAGTTGATCTCCGTCCTTGAGTACGACTTGCAAGCTATTCAAAATCTCGTCCGAGGTCATCGCGTGAGATTCAGTTAAAAGAGTAAAGAACGGGTGAAGGAATGAATCCAGCGACGCCAACTCTTCCGTAGCTTGTTTTAGATCGCCAGACAGGAGCGAATTCCTGATTCGATCCACAGGAGCAGGTTCTTCTTGCCCGTTCTCTTTGTCTGCTCCTGCGAATTTTTCCAATTCAAGCTTATTCACTGACTCTTTCAATCCAAGCCCTGCTAACGAATTGAGAACGCTCGTTCTTTCGTCATGCGACCACATCCCTTCTTGACTCTCTGCACGGAAACGTCCCACACCGCGATATTGATCTAACAGAGACCCTACTCCGGAATTTCGATAGGTGCGATGGGCCAGTTCCAAATAGCATCGCGTGCGAATTTTCTCTGCCGCCGGGCTAATGTCGTCACGAATGAATCGCATTGCGGCATAAGGGAGTCTGATCGCGCATAACACTTCGGCGACCGTTCGTGCGTTCTGCTCCGAATTTACAATGATGGTTTCATCAAGGTTAATCTCCGAAGTAAGTCGAGGCCATTCCAGGAACAGGATGCTTTCAACAGCACGATTCAGCTGCGGGCCGTTTTCAGAAACTTTCGTTTGCCCAAAGATTGTACGCTTGCCATCAATGCCCATGACTTTCCAGTCGAAACTATTGCTCAGTCCCCGAATGGCTACCAGCTTCGACGAATCGATGACTAGCAATGCTGCGTTCCATTGATTCATCTTCTGTCTGTATCCGCCCCACTTTGCGTCTGAGCGAAGATAACTGCCGACCCGGACCTCTTTCACATCTCGGCAGAAAGAGAGA
>JAJDEL010000761.1 GCA_029259835.1 Planctomicrobium sp.
TCGCTGACGGCGCTGCCGATTCTTATTTGGATTGGGCGCGATGCACCATTTGGATTTAAAATTGTCCAGAATGCATTGTTAGTGAATCCGATGTCTTCCGCACTTTCGATTATGCGAACAAGAGGCTTTGAAGAGTATCAATTAGTTCCTGGAAACTGGTACTTCCTAGCGGTTGGCTCCCTAGTGGCTCTGGGCGTCTTTTGGTTTCAAATTCATCGACTCACTCAACCAGATTAGGTCGGAACAATAATCAATACTCAAAGGAAAATAGAATTGCCTCAACGATGCTCAGCATGGAATACAACTTGGCAAACCGCAGCTCTTGTGATGACAAGCTTGCTGGTCGTCGTCGGGAACACTGTTACTTACGGCGACCAGAGTGTTGTGCCAAGCGGACCTCGTGCGTTTTTTTATTTTGATCGGGAGCCTGCATACGAAGTCTGCGAAGTCGAAACGGTTTACGACCCACGCCTCGTTCCTCTTTGGCTAAAGGCTCTCAACCGTGGTCAACGCGAACTTCTGTGCAAAAGTGCTGAAGCGTTTGTGATTGCTAAGAAGTTAGGACATCCCGATGTCAATGAAGAAGTTGCTGCAAAACTTCTTGTAGCATTTGAAAAGACAGAGGATCCTATCAGCAAGCGTTCTTTGGGGATCGCCCTCGTTGAGTTAAACTATTCAAAAGCAGCAAACGCCTTCGAGGAGGCGTTCACCGAGAAGGACTACCAACTCTGCACTGTTTTGGAGCCTGGACTCGGAAGCTGGAAACACCCGTCAACGATCAGACGGAATCTGGAGAGACTTAAAAATAAAAACACACTCATTCCTTGGAGAAAACTTGCTATTCAAGTCTTAAGGAATGCACGTGAAGCAAGCGCCAAGAGTCAGCTTGTTGAAATCGTGACGAATCAGCGTGAACGAAACGATCTCCGTCTGGCTGCAGCGAACGCATTAGGAACGATTTTCACTTCGGGCTTGGTGAAAGTGGTTGAGGACCTCAGCCAACGGAACAGAGAAGATGATCCTTTCTCTCAGTTACTGGCTATCGAAGTGATCCGACAACACAGTTCGGAACCGTCAATTCAGCTTGTAAAGACATTGGCAGGCTCCACGCAGACGACAGTTCAATCCAAAGCGCTGGAACAACTTCAGCGAATCAACCCACAATTTGTTGCCAACTATGCTCTCGATGCAGACGCAATGAAGGGCTTTACAGTGACTCATCCGAACGCAAACGTTCGTCGTGTGTTAGTGGAAGCCTGTTTCCAAATCACGAGTGTGGAAACAGTTGCCACTCTTGCTTCATTTCTGGATGACCCTCACCCGCAAAACCGCCAACTTGCAGCAGACGCTCTCTTTGCTCTTGCTGAGAAGAATGATGAATTCAAAGTTGCTGTGGTGGAGCAAGTCCAAGCTGGACTGCGACATACATCTTGGAGGGTACTCGAGAAATCTGCGATTCTGGCCTCGTATCTGGAAATGGAATCGACTCATGAGCAGATGCTGACCTTACTGAACTTTGAACGGAAAGAAGTCGGTGTCGCAGCAGCCTTTGCGCTGAAAAAATTTAACCTCAAAGCAACACTTCCGACTGCACTTTCGCAGCTGACTGAGAACCTCAATAACACATTTCGACTTGATGATGACCAGGAAATTCGCGATTACGAGTTCAGGTGTCTGCAAACTCAACATTTGTGCGAATTCATAGGCCGCCAACGTTTTCAAGAAGCTGCTTCATCACTTCGAGAATTCATTCCCAAGTCACCGGAAGAAAACGGAAAAATCGTCCAACACCCTCGTTCACGAGGCATCGCGATTTGGGCGATAGGGCGAATTTATGAAGATAAACAAGATAAGAAATTGGCAGCTTTGTTGAAAGGTCGACTGACAGATCTCAGTATCCCACTCGCTGAATTTGATGATGTTCGGCTCGGGTCTGCGTACGCATTAGGGTGGATTGGAGATGATTCTGTCGTTTCAGACATTAAGCAATTCTCAGGAAGAAATTCCCCAAACAGAGAGATTGCGACGGCGTGCGCCTGGGCAGTTGAACATATCACTGGTGAAGCAATTCCACTCTCCTCTCCATATCGAAAATTGAAGGATTACGATTGGTTCCTGAGACCATCGACCAAGTATGTGATTGATCTCTCTTCCGCGCCCTAATTAAAGAGAAGAGCATTTCAAGTCAGTTGTCCAGCGACGATATGGTCTGCAATTCAAGTTTCCAGTCTCCGACTTCACCTCCCTGTACAAGACCAAAGTATGAACCCCTGGAGTTTCGTACCAGACGGCGACCTACCAGAAAAGTTCGAGGTCATGCAACCGACTGTTCGAAATCCAGTCGATCGGGAATCTCTCAAAGCCATGCGGGCGCGCTCTTTCCTGACTCGCGATGCGAATTACGGACCAATTGTTCATCGCTTTTTTCATGGACCACAAGATGAGTAAGCGTTCACAGGGCGCGATACCAAACTTCGCTGGTGAATATTCAAGATCAAAATTCACTGAGTTTTTAGTCATGTAGAACTGAGTGGAACGAATCTGCGATTCTTCACGAGATGAGAGCACTTTTTGTATTGATATTCGCGTTTTGCCTCGTGGAAGTCAGCGTTTTCACTGATGAAAACCGTTTTCCGCAGGCACAGGAAAGAGCAATCTGCTCTAGTCTGTTATATATTTAAAATCCTGACTCAGAAGTACATTCCTGAAAACGATTGGCAATTAGATCATATATTTCTTAACGACATCTTCGTTGACTTCGATGCCGAGTCCTGGTTTGGTAGGGACCTTGACGAAGCCATCCTTTTGCTGGAATGGTTCCTTGACGATTTCTGTGCGCCAGGGGTTTTCTGATTGATCGAGTTCCAGCATCGGTGTGTCGGTTGGAAAACCCCAGTGGGGATCAGGCATTAGCGACAGAGTTTGTACTGTGGCAGCGATGAGGATGGCGCCGCCCCAACAATGGGGGATACAACGTACGCCCGATAGAGAGGCAAGCTCGGAGATAAAGAGTGTTTCGCCGATCCCACCGCACAGGCTGACATCTGGTTGAATGATGTGCATGCATTTTCGGTCAATCAGTTCTTTGGCGCCGGCGCGAGAATCGACGCCTTCGCCAGCCG
>JAJDEL010000762.1 GCA_029259835.1 Planctomicrobium sp.
AACTCGTCAGACTCCTCAACGACACTCGGTACGCCGTTCGCGAGTACGCGATTGACGAGTGTGCTCTGCGCGGAGATTCGATTCTGCCTACTTTGAAGAGATTGATCGTTCGCGGTGATATTCGGGTTCGCCAAGGCGCTGCCTGGGCGTGTACCCGGATGCGAACAGCGAAAGCTCAAGAATTGGTGCGGCTTGCTCTGAATGACAGAGACGAAACTGTCCGCGCGATCGCCTGTAAATCTGTTGGGGTGACGAAGGATAAGCTCGCGGTCTCAGGTCTTGTTGAAAGGCTGGAAGATACGTCTCCGCACGTTCGACGTGCAGCGTTAACTGCGCTTGGGCAAGTTGGTGAGAAGTCGGCAGTCGCGGCGATTTTGAAACATGCTCCGAACCTGATTGATCGTTCCGAAGATCACTCGTTGATTTTCGCTCTCATGCAAATTAATGCTCCCGAAGAAACGAAGCAAGGAATTCATTCCAAAGATGCCGAGACACGTCGTGTGGCACTGACGGCACTCGATCAAATCGCACCGGAGAAATTAACGCCAGGCGATGTCATGCACGTCATCGCCGCTGGCGGCACTGGAACCATGAAATCAGCATTACAAGTTTTGGAACATCATCCTGACTGGGAATCGTCGGTCGCAAGTCTTCTCGCCCAATGGATCGATGGTGATGTTCAAATTAAAGCTGAAGGAGTGGTGACGCTGATTGCGAAATTCGGCGCGACTGAAACTCTTCGTCCGGTTTTGCAAAAAGGGCTGCAACAGCGAGCAAATCATGAAACGCAATTTGTTGCACTGGTCACCGGGATCGCCGGCTCTTCGCTTAAGGAAGTTCCAATGCAGTGGAATCCTGCCTGGAAAGCTGCCATCAATTCGAAAAATGCAGCTACTTCTCTGACCGCGTTGAGAGGTTTGAAGTCGCTGAAACATTCGTTTTCCGAAAACCTTCAAAAGATTGCCAGTGACGCTGATGAAAGTGCTGCAAAACGTTTGCTGGCAATTGAAGCTTTGCCAGTGGGGGTTCTGAGTTCCGACAGCTTTGACTTCCTCATCGAAACGATTGAAAACGGAACGCCGCCGGTTCATGTCGAACGGTCGATAGTCGTTTTAGGAAAATCGAACTTAAACACTGAACAACAGGAAGTCGTCGCTGATCTTGTCCCGATGGCGGGACCGCTGGAACTGCAAGGACTACTCAAAGTGGTTCAAAGAGTTTCCGATGCGGAAATTCTCCAGCAGATTGCAGCATCATTCACATCTGCGCGATCTCGAAAAACTCTCGCGACCCAGCAATTGAACCAACTTTCGAAGAAATGGCCTGCCGCTGCGAAACAGGCGCTGCAACCATTGCTCGATGAATTGCATACGATGGAAGCTTCACAAACTGAGAAGCTGAATCGACTGGAACCTCTCACGAAACATGCCAGCGCCAGCAAAGGTCGTGAGATCTTCTTCAATGAAAAGTCGAAGTGTGCGACCTGCCACCGAATTGGAGAGAAGGGTGGAAAGATTGGACCAGACCTATCTGCGATTGGGAGAATTCGGCGTGAGCGAGATTTGCTCGAAGCGATTCTGTTTCCATCGAAAACTTTCGCCCGTGAATACGAACCATATTCAATTGTGACTGAAGATGGCAAAGTCGTCTCTGGTCTCATCAGCCACGAAACCGCGGCAACACTTTCGCTTCAACAAACAACAGGTGATCCGATTGTGATTCAACGTGACGAGATCGAAACGATGGTCCCGGCGGCAATTTCCGTGATGCCGCAAGGTCTCGAAACCGGCCTCAGCGAACAACAACTCGCCGACCTAGTCGCGTTTTTGCGTTCATTGAATACAGGACCACAGTAAATCAGAGAAATTCGCTAATAAGAGCTGCGTCGACCTCAGGCTGCGCGCGTGAGTGGTTCGGCGATTTCTCTTAGGCGTGGTGCTTGTTTCGTGAATCGATGCGAAAATCGTCTGCCGCTGGCGGTGATGAATTGGATGCGGAACACCGGATTTTCCGGAACGACAAAGTTCTCAGGGACATCAAAGAAACAAGCTGGACTAAAAGCGATTGACGACTCTGGTCCGATGTTCCAAGGTGGTTTGTCATCGCCGGAGTACCCCCAGTCACCTTGAATGGCACCTTGGTCAGTTTGCAGGAAGCAGTCGAAGAGGACAATCGAATTCTGCCGAGAACTGTGATTGGCAATCAGAACACCGCCAGTATCAAGCTGTTGCAGGCAGAGCCGTTTAAGTTCCGGGTTGTCGGGATGACGCCGACATGCCGAACGGTAATCGCTGAGTTGGTAGAACTGAAGATTCGGCTTCTCCCGACGGGATCTCACAAACCAGAAGTAGGCCGTGAAAAGAAACGACCCTCCACTGAGCAGCATCTGCAAGGCGATTTCATTTTCCATAGCGTCCACCTTTTTAAGAGAAACAGGCGGTTTTTTAGCATTAACTAGCGTTAGAGCCAAGATGGATTTTCGTTGAACGCCCCGGAAGATTGGTGGGAAACTACGCGTGATATCCAATAGGACCAAGCAAATTTTCCAAACCTCACGGCCTGTTTGAGACTTGAGCTTCGCCCCTCACCCTAACCCTCTCCCCCCAGGGAGAGGGGACAAAAATTGCCGCGATGCGAGAGCGATACGAATTTTCAAGCACGCTTTTAAGCGACAATGTCGTTCACGACGCGGCCGTGGAGGTCGGTGAGGCGGAAGTCTCTTCCAGAATAGCGGTAGGTGAGACGCTCGTGGTCGAAGCCGAGCATGTGCAGCATTGTGGCGTGCAGGTCGTGGACGTGCATTCGGTTTTCTGTCGCCTTGAATCCGAATTCATCTGTCGCTCCATAGGTCATTCCCCCTTTCACTCCTCCGCCTGCAAGCCAGACGGAAAACCCGTGGTGGTTGTGATCGCGACCATTCTTCTTGCCTTGGTTTGCTCCGGGAGTTGGTAGTTCGACGACAGGAGTCCGTCCAAATTCTCCGCCCCAGAGAACGAGAGTGTCATCGAGTAACCCGCGCTGTTTGAGGTCTTTGAGCAATGCACCGAGTGGTTGGTCGAGTTGACCGGCGAGCCGTTTGTGGCCTGTTGCGATGTCGTCGTGGTTGTCCCAAGGTTGTCCGTTGCCGTGCCATAGTTGAACAAAACGCACCCCTCGTTCCACAAGTCTTCTGGCCATCAGGCATTGTCGGGCGTGTACGCCTTTGCCGTACATCTCCTGAATGTGCTTCGGCTCTCTGGAAACGTCGAAGGCATCCGATGCCTGAATTTGCATTCGATACGCAAGTTCCAAAGAGTGAATCCGCGATTCCAGTTTTGGGTCATGCCCGCGCTGCTGGAGATGCTGTTGGTTGAGCGATTGCACGAGGTCCAATTGATCGCGTTGTTTTTCGAGCGACAGTTTCTTGTTGCGAATGTTGGCAATGAGTTTGTCAATGTCCGTATGTTTGGTGTCGATGTGTGTTCCTTGAAAGACACCGGGCAGAAACGCGGATCGCCAGTTTGCCGTTTCTGTAATCGGATAGCCACCAGGGCACATTGCGATGAACCCTGGGAGGTTTTGGTTTTCGGTTCCGAGTCCATAGGTGAGCCAACTTCCGAAGCTCGGGCGAATCAATCGTCCTTCGCCGCAGTTCATCAGCATCAGCGATGGCTCGTGATTCGGAACATCCGCGTGCATTGAGCGGATCACGCAGATGTCATCAATGGATTCCGCAACGTGGGAAAAGAGATCGCTGACTTCGATTCCGCTTTCGCCATACTTTTTAAATTTGAATGGAGACCCAAGAGCGGCGCCTGTCTTTCTTTCCGTACGAAGGTTCTTTGTTGGAAGTTCCTTGCCGTGGTACTTCGTGAGCATCGGCTTCGGATCGAATGTGTCGACGTGAGATGGTCCTCCATTGCAGAAGATGTGAATCACATGCTTCGCCGTTCCAGGGAAGTGAGAGGCTTTCACTTCCATTGGAGATTTCGCTGTAGACGCGCCTTGAGCGACACGACTTTCATCCCCCAGCATCGCTGCCAACCCCAGCATTCCCAATCCCTGACCGGACCGGTGGAGCATTTCACGTCGAGAAAGATAGGGTAAACCATTCATGGCAGGACTCATTTCAACAGGCAGGAGGTCGAGGCGGGGACTCTAATTGTCCAAATTCTATCGGTCGGCGTAAAGAGTCAACTCAAATTGAGAGACTGCGGAATAGGCGAAGAAGCTGGTTTTCCGCTCGTTTTGTTTGGTGGCATGTATTCATTTTCCCATAAAATGTAGGTTCTGTAACGAAATTAGCACGTGTTCCAAAGATCTCCTCCAGATTAAGAAATCACGCTTGTTCGTTGTTTTCTCAAAATTGTGGCTTGGCTGAGGAGGTGTTCGCGGGTATACTCCGCCATCGCTCTTGGCTTCTTTTGCAGAAATTGAGACGAAACGGCTGGAAATAAGCGAGTGACGTTGACTCATTAACATGAAGAGCGTTGTTCTAGCCGAACGGGGTTTTCTACCAGAGTTGGAACCTCTTGAGTTCCCGTTGAAACTGTGTCGGCCTGTTTACCGCACAATCCTGCTGCCAACCACCGGTTGTGTGAACCGCTCTGGAAAGCCGCCAGCATCTTTGCAGATGCACTGAATTCTGTGGATTTCTTGTTTATCCAGAATTCTCAATTAGCGGCGTTTGCCTTCCGAAGAAGTTGAGTCCACGGGACCTGCTGAACCTAAGCGAACTCCCATGGAGTAGGTGATCCGTTTCACCTCTTCTTACCCTTTGTTGTGACGTAAGTCACTGCGAAATTAAATGTTGTGGCGATTGTCTGTTTGGTTTCTGCGAATATTTCAATACTTCGGAGAATCATTGTTAGCGCATGACCCGCTCAAAATCTGTTAGGCAGACCTCACTCTTTTATTCCATACTAGAAACCAGCCCTAGAGTTTGTAGCACCCTGTCTTGGGTCGTGCTGACATCCCTTCGAGCCTGATTTCAAACCTTGATTCACCGAGACAACCGACTAAGGACAACCATTGACGACTTTTCAGGAACTTGAGTTAATTCATCCATTGCAGCGTGCGTTGGCTGATGAAAATTACGAAACACCGACCCCGATTCAGGCAAAAACGATTCCCTCAGCACTGCTTGGGAAAGATCTTTTAGGAAGTGCTCAAACCGGAACCGGCAAGACAGCCGCGTTTACGCTGCCGATTTTGAACAAGCTTGGCAAGCAAAACCGTAAAGCGATTTCCAATCACCCTTTCGCACTCATTTTGGCACCGACTCGTGAATTGGCAATTCAGATCGGCGATAGCATTTCAACGTACGGCAGGCACCTGCGTTTGCGGCATGTTCTGGTTTACGGTGGCGTAGGACAGCGGAATCAGGTTCGCAGTCTCAGACGCGGTTCACACATTCTTGTTGCGACTCCAGGACGCTTGCTCGACTTGATGAATCAAGGGCACATCGAACTTGATCGCATGGAATTTTTTGTTCTGGATGAAGCCGACCGGATGCTCGATATGGGCTTCCTGCCAGACTTGAAACGCATCATTAGCAAATTACCCGAAAAGCGACAGTCGATGTTCTTTTCGGCAACTCTGCCACCCAAGATTATCGAACTCTCACGAACCCTGCTCACCGATCCAGTCACAGTCAATGTGACTCCAGAATCGTCGGATGTGTTGAAAATTGAGCAGTTGATGATGTTTGTGGAACGCAGTGAAAAGCAAGCTGCTCTCAAGAAGATTTTGCGTAGCAAAGAGACCGGCCAGACTTTGGTCTTCACAAAAACCAAACGCACCGCCGATATGCTGACTGAACAACTTCAGAAGGGCGACATCTCGGCAACCGCGATTCATGGGAATAAATCCCAGAATGCCCGGCAAAAAGCGCTGTTGGCGTTCCGGAACAATCGAGTTCAAGTGTTGGTTGCAACGGATGTTGCGGCTCGCGGAATCGATATCGATGGCCTCTCTCACGTTGTGAATTACGATCTTCCACTTGAAGCGGAAGCCTATGTTCATCGAATCGGTCGAACCGGACGCGCAGGTGCAGAAGGTGTCGCAATTTCATTTTGCAGTTCCGCAGAACTTCGTGAACTGTGGGCGATTGAAAAACTGATCGGTCAAAAGGTTCCTGTTGACCCGGAGCACCCAGCCAAAGAACGCAAGGGCAGGCAAGGTTCGGCTCCGCGAGGGAAACGGAACTCATCAAAGCGGTTTTCCTCCAGTGATGGCTCACGTCCGAAGCGACCAAAGTTTCGATCGTCGACGGAATCGTCGACCGAGCCCTCGCCTCGAAGCAAACCAAAGAAACGAAAACCAAAATCAAAGCCAAAACCAATGGGACAAAAACAGCGGCAGAAAATTAAGCCTCCGCAATAGTAGAGCGGCTTTGAAAGCTACAGCCAGGGGATAAGCATTCTCCAGGCAGCATGGTCAAGGGGAGCCAATTCCGTACCGAATGGGAATTACGAATTAATCGCAGGACGCAAAACGTTGAACCTTGTGTCGCATCAAACAATTATGCAACCGGCGTCGTTGGCGTCACGAACCTCGATTTGATGGAGAAGAATCATCGCAAAGAATCAGAATACATTCGCGAAACGACAGCGTGAAGCAGAAAAACGGGCAAAAGCCGAGGAAAAACGCGCTCGACGTCAACTGCGTAAGCAAGGTGGCGGGGAAGCGGAAGCTCCTCCAGAGCACCCAGATTTATTAAAGTCTCCCACAGAAGAAGAACTTTAAATAAGTAGACTCAGGTGACACTCAGTATTTCGTTGAGTGTCACATGAAATTGCCGAACACGCGAGTTTTTTCTCGCTCATGTTCGACAAAGCCGTAGACAACGGCTACAACTAACGTGGTCATGTTTACGTGAGTGTTTCACGCAAAACTGACCGCACTCGCAGATTTTTTGAAAGCACTGGATTACAGAGATGGCAGAAGGCACGATTAAGCGGATCACCACAAAGGGATTTGGGTTCATTGAAGACGGAACGGGAAAAGACATGTTTTTCCATAGCTCAGCCTTGGAAGGCACGAGCTTCGACGACCTCCAAGAGGGACAACGCGTCTCTTACAATGTTGGTCAAGGACCAAAAGGACCACGTGCAGAAAACGTACGTGTTCTCTAAGAGTCTTATCTCTCGATGAATTGATTCATCGCGTAAAAGCAAAGAACACCCGGGAGCGCAAATGCTCCCGGTGTTTTGCATGCGCTGAAGACGGTTGTCGAGGTGTTTTTTCTGTACTCGCTGTGGCTGTTTGCCTAGCGATCATTCTCTACTGCCGCTTGCTCTGCTGGCCGTCTCGCTACCGCTGTGTTTCTTCTTGCGGTTTTTCTCGCTGGTTTTTTTAATACGCTGTTGTTGTACCTGAACTTCTCAGACGCCTTCCGTGTCGTCGCTTTACTGATC
This sequence comes from Planctomicrobium sp., assembly GCA_029259835.1. GTDB lineage: Bacteria > Planctomycetota > Planctomycetia > Planctomycetales > Planctomycetaceae > Thalassoglobus. The sequence goes on from JAJDEL010000762.1 coordinate 7,398, forward strand.
GCCCTATGGCGAAGACTTTTTGTCCGTCCAGATTTTGTTATCTTCCGTTGAATCAGAGAGCTTATGTCCTAATACAGTGTCATTCGTGCTGTGGTGGACCACTAAGTCTGACGAGCACGACAACGGAGTGCGGTTTTCGTGTTGACGATCCATCATTTGAAGCCAGACTAAGATGCTAAAGCAGATTGCTCTTTCCTGCGCCCGTGGAAAACGGCTTTCATTCGCAAAAACGCTGACTTTCACGAGGCAGAACGCGAACACCAATTCGATAAACACTTTAGAGTTTGACCACCACAGGTTGAAATGGCCCGGAACTGAGATATCCCATGACTGAAAACTCTTCACAAAAAATTTATTTGAACGGCAATCTCGTTGATAAAGAACACGCCGCCGTCAGTGTTTATGACCATGGTTTGCTGTATGGGGACGGAGTGTTTGAAGGCATCCGGATTTATTCGTCAAAGGTGTTTCGTAGCCAGGACCATATCGACCGGCTTTACGAAGGGGCGAGTGTCATTCGGTTAGAGATTCCGATCTCGCCGGAAGAAATGAAAACTGCAATCGAAAAAACAGTCGCCGCGAATGGGATCGTCGACGGCTACGTGCGACTGGTTGTCACTCGCGGGGCGGGAGAATTGGGTCTGGATATCCGCAAAACCAGTGATCCTCAAGTCATCATTATTGCCGATACGATTTCCCTTTACCCGGAAGAGCTTTATGAGAGCGGCCTAAAGATCATCACCGCCAGCACAATTCGCAACCATCCATGTGCGCTCAGCCCTCGTGTGAAGTCTCTGAACTACCTCAATAACATCCTCGCAAAAATTGAAGGGACAGACGCCGGAACGCTCGAAGCACTCATGCTCAATCATAAAGGTGAAGTCGCCGAGTGCACTGGCGATAACATCTTTATTGTTAAAAAAGGTGTTCTGAAAACACCTCCGACGGATGCTGGAATACTCGAAGGTGTCACCCGCATGGTCGTCATGGAACTTGCTCGGGAAGCTGGTATTGAAGTCGTTGAGAAAACTCTGGTTCGCCACGATATTTTTGCGGCCGATGAATGCTTCCTTACTGGTTCGGCAGCCGAAGTCATTTCCGTTGTCGACCTCGATGGCAGAAAAATTGGTGACGGAACCCCAGGCGAAATTTCAAAGAAACTCCGCACTCGCTTTCAGGAATATGTCCGCGAGGGGTAAGACCTTATACCACTCTCTCAGGTGAATTCACTATAGGGTGCGGAGGAAACTCGCCATCGCCCTTGAACACAAAGAGGACAGAAGGATCTTCGACCATGAGTGAACAACAGGGTTTTCAGTGCAGTGTTTGTCATGAACTTCATGCGGAACTTCCGCTGGCATATGGTCCTAAAGCACCGGCGGATTACTTCGTGATTCCTGAAGCAGAACTCGAATCACGCGCTGCTCTTTCCGCGGACTTGTGTTTGCTCGACGAGGAGCACTGCTTCGTCTGCGGCAATGTCGAGCTCCCGGTTCAGGGAAGTGATAAGGTCTTCTCCTGGGATGTTTGGGTTTCGATCACACGTGAGAATTTCCAAAAAACGCTCGACTTCTGGGAGAACGAAGAACGGCAAAACGAACCGCCAATCTTCGGTCTTGTTGCTAATACGCTTCCTGGTTATCCGGAAACTCAGAATTTGAAGGTCGCCATTCATTCGCGCGAAGTGGGTCGAAAACCATTCATTCAACTCGAACCGACCGACCATCCCCTCGCAGTCGAGCAACGCGACGGCATCACTCTCCAACGCATTCAATCGATCGCCGAAATGGTGCTGCACCCAGAAAATTGAATCGATATCCTGTTTGCCGGTTGTTAGGCTTCAAACGGGGGATTGAGCTTATCCATGTCTGAGAAGCAGCATCCTTTGAGTTTGGCCTCTTTGAATATTTTCCGAACTCTGTCGGAAAAGAAAAATCGGAAATCTATCCCAGATCTCATTTCCGTGCGAATTGAAGGGATCGAAATTGTGAGATCATCTGGGAGAGTCAAAAACGAACGCTTTGGAAAGCCAATCACGTGATCTGGTCGACCGCAGTTGGGGCACGCTGTGTACGGTAAACGGCATGGTTCAACCTTCTCCTCCAGCCACGTTAATACGCGTTTCGAACTCTCGCTATTGGCAAGTTCAATTTGTTCGGGCGTTCTCCAATCCTCGGGTGGTCGCGAACAGTGAGAGTGGTGCTGCGCCCACAACACATAAAGATTGCCACGTTTGCGACTACGCCCACAAGGCACAAAATCGACGCCCTGAATGTTGTGACATTCGCAAGTCTCTCTGAATCTCTCGCTTACAATTTCAATTCCAAAATCATTGCAGTTACTCAAAATATCCTGGGGCATTGGCAACAAGCGCCTGGTGTCGAATCCAGTCTCGCGAATCTGTTCTTCACCAAACTTCTTACACCACTCACATTGTTCCACATTTTCAAATCTTGGAAGAAGCCGTTCTTCACACGTCTTCCGATTGTAGTCGTGTAGAAGAAAGACATCGACTGGTGCATCATACCCACTAAGCCAGAACCATTTCAAAAGAATTTCCCTTTGCTTAGAGTTTCCCGGACTTCTGAGTGAGAACTTTGTAATGAGTTTCACTTTGAGAGAGAATACAAAATATGGTGTCTGTTAGTAGCCTTATACGACTTTGTTGCAGCGAAGTTGTGGTTTTCGCGACTGCACGCATCATTCGAAATTCGATGGGGAATAGATTTTTAATGTTACTTGCCCCACGGTGAATCACCGTGGGCTAAATGGGAATATATTGGATTCCTAGAGACTCTCGCTGAGCTATGGTCATTGTTCTTGTGGCGAGAATCAAAGCAATTTAGATCGTGTCAACAACTTCAGATTTTCTTGCAACGAATTGGTATACAATGAAAAACGAAACGTTTGATGTCGACAAAGCTCATCGCTGGTTTGCGATTGAGTGCAACAACCAAGCCTGGGATCTGGTGGAAGCGAAAGAGCGGACCGCAGCGCAAATCGAAGAGATGATTC
>JAJDEL010000763.1 GCA_029259835.1 Planctomicrobium sp.
GGCGATGGCTCCGATGTCTGGAGGAACATCGCAGCCGAACCTCAACACACTCGTCGAATCACTGCGATTTGGTGAGCGAGACACCGAACTCGATTCCGCTCCTCTTGATCAAATCGCCGAATACTGGCGAGTTGCCAGACAGTTTTACACACCGTTCGAGGCGACAGTTCTACCCGCGACAGCGGACTTGTACGATCATCAGATGCCAGGTGGTCAGTACACGAATCTTTACGAGCAAGCACGCGCTCTCGGTTTGGCAGATCGCTGGCGAGAAGTCTGTGCCGTATACGCCGAAGTCAATCGGATGTTTGGTGACATTATCAAGGTCACACCAACTTCAAAAGCGGTCGGCGACATGGCACTCTTTATGGTTGCAAACGAATTGACACCAGAAGATGTCCTCGAAGGCGAGCGGGACCTTGCCTTCCCGGCTTCAGTCCTCGATTTAATTGGAGGACGCATGGGACAACCCATCGGAGGATTCCCAGAGATTGTCGAGAAAAGAATCCTGCGAGGCGAGGCACCCCTCCGCGAAAGACCTGGAGCAACAATGGCCCCAGCAGACTTTGCTGCGGAAGCAACAAAGTTGCAAGAGACGCTCGGTCGAGAACCCTCATCGCAGGAAACTGTCAGTTCCCTGCTCTACCCGGAAGTTTTTGGTCAGTTTGCACAGCATACCCTGGAATACGTCGACACGAGCTGCCTGCCAACTTCCGTTTTCTTCTATGGTCTTGAACCGGCTGAAGAAGTCGCTGTTGAGATCGAGAAAGGAAAGACTCTGATTCTGAAATATATGGGCGTCGCTGATCCGCATCCTGATGGAACTCGGCATGTCTTCTTCGAACTCAACGGCATTCCGCGTTCGGTCGCCGTCATCGACCGGTCGCTTGAATCAGACATCGTCAAAGCTGAGAAAGAGGAAGCAGGCAACCCAGACCATCTTGGTGCCGCCATGCCTGGCATGGTCGTCAGTCTGGCGGTTCAAGAAGGTGACTCCGTCAACGAAGGTCAAAAACTCCTCGTCATCGAAGCAATGAAAATGCAAACCACGCTCGTTGCCGAGAAAAAAGGAAAGATTCAAAGAATTCTCGTCAAAGCTGGCAGCCGAATCGAAACTGGCGATTTATTGCTCGTGATCGAATAGAGCATACGGTTTAATAGAAATCGCAATTTAGCTCCCGGTGATTTCAGCAGGGGAAATCGCATTCGACGATATTCTTGACACTCCAGAAGACGTACACCGAGCGTTAGGATCAGAGAGATGCGTTCGCAGCTAACCCAATTCAGCGTTCTCATCGAGAACGTAATTTCCGTCACGGTGCTGGGAGGCTCGTTTTCGTAGTGTGACTTCATTACCGGTGTCGTTGTAAAGGATTTCATCGGTAAACGCGCGCATCAGCAACACACCACGACCACTCGGACGCTCCAGGTAACCAGGTTGTGTCGGATCGGGAAGTCCATCGGGATTGAAGCCTGCTCCTTCGTCGCGAATGGTGATGACCGCCTCCTCACGATTTAGTTTCACAGTGACATGGATGAGCCGCGAATTGAACGGAGCAGTTTTACGTCGTACGTTTGCCAAATCGTGGTATGCGTTAGGATCTTCTTCGCGTAGATCAGAACTGACTTCGAGATTCCCGTGGAAGTAAGCATTTGTCAGTGCTTCATCGACAGCTGAAGCGAGCCGCAGACTTTCGTTTTCGTCGAAAATCCAACGTTGTTGAACGGTCTCCCTGATTTCTCCGACGAGAGCAGAGATTAAATCGAGATCGTTCTCCAAAACATAGCTGACCGAGGTCAAGTAGTTTAAGAGCCTTCGTTGCTTTCGACGTCGTGTTGATGTGGAGAGAATCCTTGCCGCCGTATCGACGAGTTCCGAAGCAAGTTCGTTTTTGGGAACGTAACTCGCCGCCCCTTTTTCCAAGGCGGTCACCGCAATCGATTCGCTTCCGGCAGCCGTCATAAGAACAACAGGCACCAGGGGATATTCGTTTCGGATGACTTCGACAAGTTCCAGCCCGTTCATCTCCGGCATTTTCAAATCGGTGACGATAAGATCAGGAATTTCAAGCTCGACTTGGGCAAGACCCTCCCTACCATTTCGCGCAGTGCAAACTTCCCAATCCGGATTTTTTTCCAGGAGTCGACTTGCTAATCGAAGATCAACAAGGCTGTCGTCAACAACCAGAATTCTCGCCATTCTCTGTCACCACCCCGTTTAAACTAAAACACGCTTCCACATTGTTCACGAGTTTGCTGTTTTGAGCAACCCATTCAAGCCAATTCCCTCATAATCGTTGGAAGAGATTATGTTGTGTACTCCGCATTCAGTCGAATGTACTCTGCCGTCAGATCGCATGTCCAGTAGGTGATTCCACTATTTCCGATGCGAAATTCAAGCAGAATGTTCACTTCGCCTGTCGCCATTTCAGCCGATAATGCTTGTTCGTCATATGTTGTGGGTTGTCCCCATTCGTAAATCAGGACGCCATTGATGCGTAATGACACATCCCGCTCCTCAAACGAGACACCAGCATAGCCAGCCGCAGAAACGATGCGACCCCAGTTCGGGTCGTTTCCGGTCATCGCGGTTTTGACTAACGGACTTTCACAAACAACCTTTGCAATCTTCCGTGCGTCGCCTTCAGAACTCAGTCCCGTCACTTCCACACGTACGAAATGCTCGGCTCCTTCGGCGTCACGTATAATTTTCTGTGCCAATTCAGAGCAAACCTCATTGAGGGCATCTCGAAACGTCGCCGTTGTTGCTGCATCGCATGAGACACCACTTGTACCGTTTGCGAGCAGCAGAACTGTGTCACTTGTGCTGGTGTGACCTTCAACGGATATGCAATTGAAACTTTGATTCACCGCCTCTTTCAAAAGCATCGATGCAGTTGAAGAATTGACCTCGCAGTCAGTCATCACGACTGCCAGCATTGTTGCCATGTTCGGAGCGATCATTGCGGCCCCTTTGGCAACTCCAGTGAAAGTGACCTTCTTTCCACCGATCTCAATTC
>JAJDEL010000764.1 GCA_029259835.1 Planctomicrobium sp.
ATTCCATTCAATTCGTTGAGAATATTTGGAAGGTATGGAAAATTACTTTCAGAATCGATTTCGTCTTGAACCTGTCGAATCAAATCTTCAATTTTCATAAGAATGTCGTGCAAAAATCTCAGCATTCGAAAGGCATGCTCCTGCATGCCTTCCTCCGTTGTTCGTGAGAAAACGCTCAATTCCGATCTGAAACTTTTCGGACTTTGACCGAAGCGGAAGTCTCGGCTTCAATCCGGTACATACTGGTGTCGGTACGGATGAAGAGTGCATCGTCTACGGCAATCGGGGTTGCCATGATTTGACCGTCCAACTGGTTTTCGGCAAGCTCTTGGTACTCGTCTCCGGGAGCAATCACGGTGACGACTCCGTCGTGGTTCGCGAAGTAAATCTTTCCATCGGCAAACAGCGGTGAGGAGGAATAGTTGCCGCCGACGCGCTCGGTCCAGATGGTCGTGCCATCAATCGCATCGAAGCAGGTCGCGATGCCGGTGTCTCCCATGACGTAAATTCTCTCTCCGACAAGTAGTGGAGAAGGCTTCGTCGGAATGTTTCGTTTCTCTTTCCAGGCAACGTGAGTCTCGGTCACATCGCCGGTTCCATCAATTCGAATCGCCCAAAGCTGTGCTTTTCCAAAACCGGTTGAGATGTAAACCATCCCATGCCCCAGGACCGGACGTGGCACGACGGAAAAACCTTTGCCGTGACGGACTTTCCAGATTTCTTTGCCCGTGTCTGGTTCGTAAGCGATGACCCAATGAGCGCCCATGCAGATCAATTGTTCACGTCCGTAGCGATCAATAGCCGTAATCGGCGTGTCGAACGCTTTCTTGAGTTGACCAGTCGGAGCATCCAGTTCTGGGCGATTAGTCTTCCAGACAGGCTCTCCGCTGAATTTGTTCAATGCTGTGACATACTGATAGTCGACACCATCGCAAATCAGCACGAGAAGATCGTGAGAGATGAACGGGGAACTCGCCGGTCCAACACCATGATTCAGGGGGATTTGACTCTGCCAGAGAATCGATAAGTCGCTACGTTTCAAGCAAAAGGTTCCGTAAGTTCCGAAATGGCAATAAATGTTGTCGCCATCGATCATTGGTGTTGGCGAAGCGTAGCTGTTGGTTTTGTGGATCGTTTTTGGAGAATCAACTTGAACGAGATCGACTGATTTCTCCAGCTTCCCTGACTGCATATCGATTTGCAAAATTTTGATTGAAACCGATGTCGCAATCGCGAGTTCTGCGAAAAACTTTGGATTATCTCCGGCCTTCGTCAGCATCGCCTTGCGTTCTTCATCAGTCGGAAAAACCTCAGTTGCTGTTGTGAGCCACATTTTGCCATTGGCGACGACAGGTGAAGACCAACCTTTGCCTGGGATTTCTGTTTTCCAGGCGATGTTCTGCTTTTCAGAAAACGAAGCAGGAGCTTTCGTTTCGGTCGCGATCCCATCCCCATTGGAGCCACGAAACTGTGTGACTTCTGCCGATTCAGCTGGCAATGCAAATTGGCTCAAGAAGAGGACAAAGCTGGTCAATCGTAAGAGCATGTTTTCCCTGACGAAGTTCTGTTTGAATTTCAAAGTGGTAGTTAAGTGAATCCGTGAAGACCTGGACCTACTTATCAAGAACCATGAGTTCGACTTTACGCAATTGAATCGGATGGCTTTCCGACTGAAGCGAAATCGTTCCACCACTGAGCATCAACCCACCGTGCTTCTCAGCGAGTTCCTTTGCGTGTTCGTCGCGTTCGTCAAGTTGCGGTTTCGTATATTCCAGGACTGTCTTTCCATCAATGATATGTTTGATGACTTCATTCCCACGGACTTCGATTTCGGCAGTGACCCATTGTTCGCCGTGGTAAGTCTCTGAAGATGAACTGATGCAATGTTTTTTGATCAGTTTGTCTTTCATGACAACGTTCGTTCCTGGCGTGCAAAGATTTGAGGTCGTCCGCTTGTGGTCGCCATCCCCGCCGAGAATTTGCACTTCGATTGATGTCGGGAAGTCCTGATTCTTGCCCATCTCTTTCGGATCTTCACCATGAACCATGACTCCGCTATTGCGTAACGCCCAGCCTTCACCACCGGGGCATTGATCGCCAGTGAATCGGTACTCGACGCGGAATCGGTAATTAGAAAATTTGTCTTTGTAAAAGATGTGACCAAACTTGCGGTCAAATTTGTCATACCCATCGTAGGAGACCGTCATTAGACCATCGACAACACGAAATGTGTTCGCGTAGTTTTCGCCCAATTCATAGCCTTTGATTTTCGGTGTCCAGCCATCGAGATTTTTGCCATTAAAGAGCGAGACCCATTTGCCCTCTTCCGCACTCGCGGACGGATGAAGACAGATTGCCAAAGTCAACGCGAGAAGAGTGTGGGAGAGTTTCATATGTCTGTGATTCCTATCAGTTCGTAATAACGAAACGCGATCCGTTATTGGAAGAAGATCATGTTGAATGAAAGTGTCGCTGAATAATGCGATGAAACGGAAATTCCGCGTCATACCGCAGCACGCATCATAATGCTGTATCGATGTGAACGCCAACGGACAGGCAGTATCTGCCGCCGAGGACCGTAATCGCAGAGGTCATCTAGCAGGGATTGAAGGAATCAAAATAATCACTTTCCAGAAGACAATTGATCGGTGACAAGGATTTCACATGCACTCACATTTAACGCGGCGCCAGTTTTTTGGTTATTCAGCGGCAACAGTATTGACTGTTTCAGCGACAGGCTGCGGGACGTTGCGATACCCTGAACGTGTTGGACAAGCACGCGGCGGATTCGATGATGTTGACTGGACCATCGCCGGCATGGACGCTATCGGCCTCGTCTTCTTCTTTGTACCAGGCGTGATTGCATTCGCCATTGATTATCACAACGGAACACTTTTCTACCCACCTGGACAGTATGGCAACCTGCAATCAACAGAATTGCACGAAGTCGCACTCCCTGCCGGAGAGCCATCCATTTCAATGATCGAGCAAACGATCTCAAACGAGATTGGACAACCAGTTCAGCTAGAGAAAGAGAATTTCGTCGCTCGTAAACTGAGTTCGATCAAACACTTCTGGCGAACATACGATGAAGTCTCCACGAATGCTTGACGCTCCTTCTCGCTAAGAACGTGTTTGAAAATACCCGTCGTTGCCGCCTTGTGGCAACTTTTGTCCCCTCTCCCTGGGGGGAGAGGG
>JAJDEL010000765.1 GCA_029259835.1 Planctomicrobium sp.
CGGGTGAGCGTTGACGGACTCAAGTCAGTGCTTCCATCTAAAGACTTCGATTTTTATCTTTGCGGGTCTCAGGAAATGGTCCGTTCTCTCGCCGACCAACTTGCTGACTGGGGTGTAGAAGGTGATTTTATTCATAAGGAAGGGTTCGGAGGACTTCAAGTTTCTAAAACAATCTCTCAGGAAAAAGTTCCTGCTCCGGAAATTGACGGGCAAAGCAAAAAAAAGCCAGGCCTGCCCGTCGTGAGGTTTGAGAAATCCAAAAAGACCGTCGAGTGGGATTCTACTGCGGAAACAATTCTTGATCTGGCAGAGCAGCATGGAGTCGAAATTGAATCCGTTTGCCGTTCCGGGAGTTGTGGGGCGTGTCAAATCGGTTTGTTATCCGGCTGTGTCAAGTACGATCAAAAACCAGAAGGAAATAGCCAGGACAAATCGTGTCTGCCCTGTCTGGCAAAGCCTGCAGGTGATATCGTTCTGAACGCATAGAGTTCCGGACCGATTCACTAGACATTAATAACACATCATTGATCATCATGCGTATCCATTCTCAACAATCCAGCGACGCACCTTTGCAGAAGAAATTGCGGTTCAGATTTGCCACGTCCTGTGTCATTCTGCTAGCCAGTTTTCCATCAGTGATAGGTCAAGAAAAATCAAAAGTCGATTCCAGTGAAAGTTCTGATTTGCAAGCTCACAAGACAATGGGGTTGGTCCGAGGTGATTGCAAGAAGTGTCATCCCTCGGAAGTCTCGTCCTGGATGAAGTCAACTCATTTTCAGTCTGCGGAATTGCGTCTCTATTCAAAAACTGGCAACACGAAGAAATATGCCGACGCATTGGGAATCAACAGCCACGAATTGAAGACGACTTCGGTTTGTGCCGACTGCCATGGAACGAAATCCGTTAAAGAGAACCAGATCACGGTTCTCTCAGGAGTTTCCTGCGAAAAATGTCATGGTGCCGCAGGCGGAGAAACAGGTTGGCTCAACCGGCATCAATCGTATCATCCATCCGCCATCATTCCCCGTACACAAGAAAGCACTCAGCACAAAAAATCGCGCCTGCAACACTGCGACAACGCCGGTATGATTCGTTCTGGAAACATCTACTCCATGGTAAAGTCCTGCTACAAATGCCATTTGGTCAATAACGAAAAACTGGTCGCAGCAGGGCACAAACTTGCGAGTACGTTTGAGTTTGTTTCTTGGTCAGAAGGAGAAGTGCAACACAACTTCCTGCTGAACAGAAACGTTAATGCAAAAGCTCCCAGTCTGTGGTTAGAAAACACAGGCAGTTCGGTTCAACAGCGACGACGCTTGAAGTTGATCATCGGCACGCTGATGCAGGTTGAGATGGGACTTCGCTCCCGGGCGACAGCAAAAAGTCCAGTGTTGATTCCGCAGATGGGAGGCATGATCGCCGCCGCCAATGGAAAGCTGATGCAAATCAATGGGGTCGCACCGACGGAAGAAGTTGCTGCGGTCTCTGCCCTGATTCTCCCGCTGATGGGAACAATCTTCGCCCCCTTACCGAATGATCCTGAAACCTATACCGCTGTCGCTGACAAAGTCTCCAACTTAGCGAAACAGTTTTCCAATGCACACGACGGCGAGAAGCTCGCTGGCGTCGACGCCTTACTCGAAGCCACTCCTCAACACTATTCACAACAATACCGAGAAAAGTACGGCACTGAATTGAATGCGAAATGATTTTTTGTTTCTCAACGATGGGCCGATTCTGCTGACTCAAGGATTTTCAAATGCCTGCCATCTCAAATCATATTTCGAAATACTCAATGCTGCTCTTGAGCTTCGCATTCATTCAAGTGAACGGCGTGATCGAAGCGACCGACAAGAGCAATGATCTTGCAAGTGTCGTGGGGACAGAACAGGCGAATTGCAAGCAGTGCCATCCATCTGAAGTCGAGCACTGGCAGAAAACAACGCACTTCCTCTCCGTGAACCGGCTGGAATACAAAGAGAACTCCAAGAAGTATGCCGATGCGTTAGGAATCGAGAGTTCCACCTTAAAGACAACATCAATGTGTGCAGACTGCCACGGAACGAAAACGATTGTCGATGGAACGCCGAAACTTGTCTCCGGAGTCTCGTGCGAATCATGCCACGGCGGTGCGAAAGATTGGCTGAAGCCTCATGCCGAATACTTCGCCGGACAAAAATTCAAAGACTTAAAAACGATGCACGTGGAACGCGAGAAGGAAACGCCTGAACATCGCCTGGCTCGAAATGCAGCGACTCGGAAGGCTGGTATGATCCGGCCGGACATGCTGCACGAACTCGCGCAAAACTGCATGAGTTGCCACATCATCGATAACGAGAAACTGATCCTTGCCGGGCATAAACCAGCGAGCAGCTTTGAGTTGACCTCCTGGCTGAATGGAGAAGTCCGACACAACTTTTTCATGGACCCGAAAACAAACGCCGATGGTCCAAGTCTGTGGATGAAAACTCACAACGCGACTCCAGAGCAGCGAAATCGAACCAAGTTTGTCGTGGGGGAACTGACTCACCTGCAAACCGCACTTCAGCGGCGTGCAACCGCAACGAACGCGATCTACATCCCCCAAATCGGAGGCACCGTTGCAGCCGCAAACGGGAAGCTCGCTCAAATAAATGCGGTCGCAGGCACTCCACAAACGCAAGCCGCAACGGCAGTCGTCGGACCACTGTTCGGGACGTTGTTTGCACCACTTCCAACAGATGAAAAAACGTACTTAGACGCCGCAGAAAAAATCGCCGAGCAGACACGAGCGTTCATTAGAGAACACGACGGATCTCAACTGCAAGGACTCGACGCACTCATTAATTCGCTCCCAGCACACTTTTCGCAGCAGTTTCGTGACAGGTAGGGTCCGCCTTGCGGACCATTGAATGGACAGCCTATTTTCGGTCCGCAAAGCGGACCCTACGTTCCTCCTGAATCATCATCGGTGCGGAAATGCCAGAGACGATCTCGTTATCTCGACCAAAACGCTGGGACTATCCCTTCTCTGAGGAATCCAATCCGCCTCGACCATTCACTGATACTGAGATCGATGCGCTACTGGACATGGCCCCGTTTAACGAAATGGATGCCAGCGGCTTTCGGAAATCGCTTTCTTTGAGAGATATTCTTAAGAACGATACTCGGCGAGTTACTTGCCAGTCGGGAGACATTATCGTTCGCCGTGGCGATTGGGGCCATTCCGCTTTCCTTGTCCTTTCTGGCCAGGTTCGGGTGGATATTGAGCGTCCGGAATCTTCATTCCCTCCGTCGCTACTTGGAAGGAAATCACCACAGCGGCGAACGCTGTTTGAATCAATCGCCCAGGTTTGGAAAAATCCTCCCGCACCGGAAAGCCGCACAGTTTCTCACGACGTTGACCCTCGAATCGGATCGCGAAATAAAGATGGTGAAACTCGCATCTTCCTTCAAGACGTACCCAGCGTTCTTGATGAATATCGAACTGCCGTGATTCAGCCCGGTCAATGGTTTGGCGAACTTGCCGCTCTGGGGCGCACTCCACGCACGGCGACAGTCTTTTCTGAAGGCCAGACAGAACTGTTGGAAATTCGCTGGCAAGGTTTGCGCGACTTGATGCGCTACGACAAAAATAAAGCGATCACGAATGAAGTCGAATCCGCTTTCAGGGAACGTGCTCTCGTTGAATTCCTGAGAAACGAGCCGATGTTCCACGGGTTGTCAGATCAGAAAATGGAACAACTCGTCGAGAATGTCGAATTTCGAACCTACGGAGAATACGACTCTCCGAAACCATTCAAAGATCTCGCGAAACAAGGTCACGAAAACAACTTTGAAAATGAAGCCTTGATCTTCGAAGAAGGTCATTATCCGAACGCGGTCTTTTTTGTGAGAAGCGGTCTCGCTCGATTATCAGTCAAGCACCATCACGGTCAACGAACAGCTGGGTATCTGACACCGGGACAGTCGTACGGGTTTCACGAAATTGCTAGCGGCTGGGGCAAGGAAGTCGCTGTTCCCTACAGGTATTCTGTTAGAGCAATCAGTTACCTCAGCGCGATTTTGATTCCAACTCATATCGTCGAGACCGTCCTTTTCGATTCTCAAACTTCCTTCAATCCGGATCACTCGAATTTCGATTCGCAATCCTTCGTTCCATTCACCTCTGAAGAAGAGATGGCAGTTCCGGATCAGTTGGTCGATTTCCTCGTGGAAAATCGATTCATCCAAGGAACTGAAACGATGGTGATCGATTTGGACCGCTGCGTCCGCTGCGATGACTGTGTCCGCGCCTGTGCGACGGCGCACGATAACAATCCGCGATTCGTTCGGCATGGACCGGTTCACGGCCACCACATGTTTGCGAACGCTTGTCTCCATTGTGCCGATCCGGTTTGTATGGTCGAGTGTCCAACTGGTGCAATTTACCGCGACTTTGGTGCAGGACATGTTGTCATAAGTGAAAACTCTTGCATCGGATGCGCCCAATGTGCAAACAATTGTCCTTATGACGCGATTCGCATGGTCCAAATTACCGACCAACAGGGTCACGTCATCGTCGACGAAAAAAATCAACGCCCACTCACGCAGGCAACGAAATGTGATCTCTGCATCGAACAACTTGGTGGCCCGGCGTGCCAGAATGCGTGTTCGCACGATGCGTTATTTCGCGTGAATATGAACGATTCTCAAACACTTAACGATGTCTTTGTCCGATGAAATTCCATGCTCGAAGACGAATTTGGTCCGTTGGCGTTTTCTTAATCGTCGCTGCGTCTTTATTCCTCGTTCACCAACTCCTCGAAGCCTCTCACTTCCCGGTATCATTCATCTCCGGCTGGTTACTCCTGGGAATGGTGGTCTTCCTGGCTGCGTTTGGAATAAGAAAAAAAGTTTCCTTTCTGCCCGCATCAGTTTTTCCGATAGGAACAGCTGCAACCTGGCTGCAACTGCATCTCTACGTTGGCCTGCTCACATCCGTGGTCTTTGCACTTCATATCGGATTGCGATTTCCAAACGGGTTCGTCGAATCAACTCTCGCCTTGTTTTACTTTGGAACCTTTCTCAGCGGCGTCGTAGGCTTGGTTCTTTCTCGATTGATTCCCCGGCGATTAACAGCTCGTGGAGAAGAAGTTCTTTTTGAGAGGATCCCTGTTTTTCGGAAACAGGTTCGAGAGGAAGTCGAAGAGTTAAGTGGCGTTCATTCAGAAACCCCTGAACCATCTGCGTTGATAGAAGTTTACCAGAGTCAATTAAAGTTTTTTTTCACTGGTCCGAGAAATCTCCTCAACCACCTCCTGTACTCGGAACGCCCTCGTCACCTCTTGTTGCAGCATGTGCAAGGGTATCGACACTTTTTGAGCGAGGAGGAGCAGCCGAAAATGGATCGAATTGTTCAATTGATCAATACCAAGGATCACCTCGACTTTCACTACGCGC
>JAJDEL010000766.1 GCA_029259835.1 Planctomicrobium sp.
ACAACGGGAGAAACAGATGCACGACGACCATTCGGCCTAAAATGTAGCCGAACGCGATCTGCAACCAGCGCATGCCGGTATTGCCGTAGCCAACACCTGGGATGCTGAGCACCGTTGCGGTGCTCGTTTCGGTTGCGACAATGGATCCAAGAATCGCCCACCACGGAAGAGATCGACCGCCGAGCAAGTAGGACTCGACATCGTTATTCTTGCGGCCCGACCAAAACCCGATCGCAACCGCTGCGGCGAGCAGCGAGACCAAAACAACGATGTCAAACGAGCCTAAATCTGCACTTTCCACTCGCGGAATCCTTTTGAGCATGTTGTAATATGTTCGCGAACAAAACGGTACTCTACTGAACTTGTCCCAGCATTTCACATCATCCACCGTTTCTAAAGAACTCTCTAATCGATGAACGAAAACTTAACGACAGAAGCAATCAACGCTGCCTCTGCAAAAATCGATACACTTTCTCCACTGGAGATCGTACAACTGATGAATGCTGAAGATGCAACGATTGCCGTCGCAGTCGCAAAAGAAGCGACCTCCATCGCTCAAGCCATTGAAGTCATTGTCAGTTGCATTCGCGAAGGCGGGCGACTCGTTTACATTGGCGCCGGAACATCTGGACGGCTTGGTGTCCTTGATGCATCTGAATGCCCACCGACTTTCAACACACCTGCGGAAATGGTCGTCGGCTTGATAGCAGGCGGAGACTCGGCACTTCGCACCGCCGCTGAAGGCGTTGAAGATCGTCCGGAAGTGGGAGCCGAAGACTTGCAGCGGATCGAATTCAATCACAAGGATGTCCTGGTCGGCATTGCCTCCAGCGGGCGAACTCCCTATGTCATTGGTGCGATGAACTATGCCCGCAGCATTGAGGCGTGCGTCATTGGTCTGGCCTGTAATGAGAACTCTGAACTCGTTCCCAGTGCAGACTTGATGATCGCGCCGGTTGTCGGTCCAGAGTTGATCAGTGGCTCGACACGGATGAAAGCTGGGACGGCGACGAAAATGGTTCTCAACATGCTTTCGACTGGCACGATGGTGCAACTCGGGAAAACGTTCGGAAACTTCATGGTTGATTTGCGAGCCTCAAATTCAAAACTTGTTGTGAGAAGCCGTCGAATTGTGGCTGCGTTGACAAACATCACAGAGGAACAAGCCGAAGCCGAACTCAAAAAGTGCGACGGTGAATTGAAAACGGCGGTTGTTTCAATTCAGTGCGGAGTTGATGTGCAGGCAGCACGTCAGATTCTTGTCTCATCAAGTGGAAAACTTCGCGCGGCGCTTGAAAGCGGCAACAACACCGAGGTGTCGCAATGACATCTCTGCATGACTTAGTCATCGGTGTCGATGCTGGTGGAACCAAGACGACCGCCTGGATTGCCGGAATTGTTTCTGAACGAAATTCACCGCCGCTGGGAAAAGGTAACGCCGGTCCAGGGAATCCTCTCGCTGTCGGATTCGAATTGGCCTCTGATCAAATTGAAACTGCGATTACCGCCGCGTTTGCAGAAGCTCAGCTTGCACCGGGAAAAGTTGCTGCGATTTGTTTAGGAGTCGCCGGGGCAGGGCGGGCATCTGAGCAACAACAACTTCATGACTGGGCAATGCAGAATTCTTTCGCGGAAAAAATCGTCGTCACGAATGATGCAGAACCGATATTGGCTGCGGCAGCGCCCGACCGTGTTGGCATCGCGCTGATTAGCGGGACCGGCTCGTTTGCCTGGGGACGTAATTCCGATGGAGAAAACGCGCGCGTCGGCGGTTGGGGTTACTTGTTTGGAGACGAAGGCAGCGGCTACTCGATTGCTCTCTCTGGACTTCGTGCTGCAGCGAAATCTGTTGATGGTCGAGGTCAGCCAACTCAATTGCTTGACGCATTCATGGACCGACTGCAAGCAAATGATCCATCACAACTAATCGAAATAATCTACGACGGTCCGCTCAGCCGAGATGAAATCGCACGCCTTGCAGAAGTTGTTTTCACAGTCGCTGCAGATGGAGATTCCGTCGCCAATTGTCTTCTTAAAGAAGCTGTGAATGACTTAGGATCAATCGTCTCAGCACTTGCCGAGAAACTCTGCCTCACATCCAACAAATGGACTCTGGCACTCACCGGCGGTGTTCTCGCAAAACAATCTGAGTTCAGGCAAAAGCTGACCGATAATTTGGGAATCGCTGAAAATCAAGTCTCACTCATCACCAAACCTGTCGCCGGTGCGGTTGTTCTCGCGCAGGCGACGGTGAGAGATTGCCCTTCATAAGCTGCCTAAGTACGATCCATTCTACGCCCGTTTCGTCTTTGGTTTTTTCTTTACAGCTTTGGTATCTTCGGCGGATTCTTTAACTCTCAGAAGCGTGTTCGTCCAATAGCCTTCGTATTTGCTGATCCAGCGTTCAGCGACAATGCGGATAGGGTTGACGTTCAGGGAATTAATGCGACGGCGACCTTCGCTGCGAGTCTTAACGAGACCGACTTCCCGCAAGACATCAATGTGTTTCATCACTCCAAAGCGAGAAAGATTCGGAAACTGCTCGACGATCTCTGTTGTCTGCTTTGGGCCATCTCGCAACAAATCGAGAATTTCTCTCCTTGTCGGATCGGCGAGAGCCTTGAAAATGTGATCCATGTTATCGGACATTGTTTACCAAGTCATGTAAGAGACACAAAGGAATAGTCCAAAATGGTTTGCCAACATCAGCCGCTTGGGCTAGCGCCCTGCGGCTGATGCAGACTGAGCTACTTCGGAAAGTTGTTTCGGGACTATTCATATTAGGCAACCCTGGGAACCAGTAAACGGTTTATGCCTCGGAAAGTCTTTTTGCTTCTTCTAAGAAATGACTCCAACCAGGGACGACTCCCTGACGATGTTCCTCTTCAATGAGTCCGAGAACACGGTGTCGCAGAGAGAGTTCCACCCCACCAGCGATTTGTGTCAAACGAAATTGAATGTGACCAGCAGCCGGATACGACATAAACATCGGCCCTTGAATTTCGATAATCGTTGGCGGCTTGATGACCTGCACGAACCCCCACAAGTGTCCTTGCCCATTCCCTAAATCGCGAAACCAACGTCCGCCCGGCCATTCTTCGAGAACCATCGGCATTGCCTGATTGTCCGGCGTAGAACTTTCCGTCGTAAGACGACGTACAAGTGCTTTGTACGCATCACCAATGGCGGCATTGATTTCAATGCTCTGTGAAAGGTCGAGTGTCAAGTTTTGTTGATCGGGCATGTGTTATCCTCCCCTTAAATGAAATCGAGTATCAAGTGACGTTAATTTTTAGAAGATGGTGTGGAAGTTTCCTGTGATGTGTTTTCTCGGTTTACGCATGCAAACCAGAATCCCCCGAGCGAAAATTGGATCGTCAGATACGTTGATTCAAGGGGAAACCAGATCGAGAGTGGCTGAATTTGATGCTTCGCTGCCTCTGCAAGAACATGAGTGGTCCAGTGATATCCCCCCATCACGACGAAGAATGTAATTACCCCGGAAACAACAGTTTTCCCTCGACACAATTGAGGATAAATGGCTGCAAGCAGGAGACCCTGGAGTAAAATTGACATAAACCCAAAGGCGATAATCGGTTCATCTCGGGAGATGTACCCAAGTTGGTCGTACGTCTCTTGAAATGCGATGAGATGCCAAAAATAAGCCAGCGGAAAAGTAATAAGCAGGTAACCAACTGCACCAAGAATAATACGGGACGGAGAGAACTTCATAGCTGAACCTAAGTTTGAAGGAATCGTGACAAACAAAATCATTTGATTTTCGGCGGTAACGACCTGGCATATTTCAGACCGAGATCAATCCAATATTTGAGGTCTTCGTCTGTTGAAATTCCATCTCTGGCAATGCTTACAAAACCTCGCATCGGTCGACCGGTGAAGTCCATTTCGCTGGCATGTGGTTGTTCAAGTGCGTCTTCGTATCGGTCTGGCCCAACGCGAATCATCAACTCTCCGGCACCAGAAACACCACCAATCATGTTGCCGCAAACGAAGAAGCAATTCCCACCGAACATTCGTTTCTCGGTGATGCTTCGACGACGCGAAAGAGTTTTTCGGATTCGTGCAAGCAGTTCCTCATTCGCCATCGTGATTCCCCTCGCAAAATCAGTCATCAGAATTTGTGACGGGAACGAGAAAGCTCATGTGCAGCTCGGCATGACGAAGATGGAAATCGTTCCACTCCTCGCGAGTGATATTGCCAAACCCTGGGTGCATGACTCGGGTAGACTCTTCTTTTTGCCGAGTGATCGCTTTTTCCAATGCTGTTAAACCATCTTCGACTGATGTCTCGTCAGGGACAAACGTTGCACCACTGCTAAATCCGGCAGGGATTGCTTGAGTCAGAAACTTCTTTTTCATCAGCAAGGTCATGAACCAGCGAACAGGGGCTGGCATCGAAAAATCGGACCCGTCAATCGACATATCCAGCGATTGTGCAAGATGTTTGAAGTTTTGACCGACTGACCAGTTTCCGAGAGTGTCGACTTCGATCTGAGAGAACCGTTTCGCTTCATCAAGTAAGTCATCCAGTGATCCATAGCGGACCTGGCGTCGCCCTTCGACTTTTTTTGTGTTCACTTGCATTTGGATCTCCGAGGATTGACATGTGTCTTGCTGAGAAGTAAGTTACTAAACAGTAACGTTACTAATGAGGAACGTCAAGCCGCGACACCTTAACAATTTGGAGAGACTCGATGCCTTCACATTCAAATCCCGTCAACTGGTTCGAAATTCCCGTGACTGACTTGTCCAGAGCAAAGGTTTTTTACGAAGCCGTCCTGGAAGTTGAAATTACCGAGTCGGAAATGGGGCCGAAAAAGATGGGCTGGTTCCCAATGGAAATGGGAATTCCTGGTTCAGCAGGCACTTTGGTGCAAGGAGAGGGTTATACACCTTCGCACGATGGATCACTCGTTTACATTAACGTCGACAAAATCGATCCAACGCTGGCGGCCATTGATAATGCTGGTGGAAAAACTCTCATGCCACGCATGAGCATCGGCGATCACGGCTTCATCGCTTATTTCGAAGATAGCGAAGGAAACCGTGTCGCACTCCACGAAGCACCTTAGCACGACTGCACGTGTTAGCGATATCAAAATATCGTACTTGGCTGATCAAGAACTGTGAAAAAAGTCACTCTCTTCGAATTTGAAGAGAGTGACTTTTGACATGTCTTTGATTCGCTAGTTGCCAGGCGTTGGAATTTTTATTTCTGCGACAGAGTTTCTAACAGATTCAACATGCAGGTCACCGAAGACCGCCCGGTCAGCTTCTGATCCTTCCGGTTTCACTTGCCAACTAGTTGAAACACTTGTTCGTATGTCCTGCGTGCCTCTACGCAGTTTTGACGACAATCGACCCAACTCAATGGATATATCCGTTACCACTCGGAAGTTCCATTTATAAATACTTCTCAGTCGAACGTCGAGATTGATGGTGACGTCAGTAACAACTTCATTCGCCAAGCAGGGACTGATGGTTTCCGCTTCTTCAATGACACCGGTGGACCGAACACTCTCGATATCAACGGCAACGATTTCGCCCAAATTTCCGAAATTGGGATCTATCTAGAGACCGGTTCTGACAACCTCATTATTGATGGTCCCGTCCAGAACGACGTTTCCGCAGGTCTGGGTAACTTCGAAGCAGTCGGGGTAATCATGGGAACACTCAACATCAACGGCGTTGATGTACTTGCCCCATAGTCTTTCTGAGAAAGCTGTGTCGCTCGCAAGAGCCCGGAGTGGAAACACTTCGGGCTCTTTTTGTGTTGTGAGTGATTGTGAATTCAAATCGTTGACGCATTGTGGCAATATTTGTTCCCTCTCCCTGAGTGCAGAGGGTTAGGGTGAGGGGCGAAGCGCAATTTTCAAGTAGGATCTTGAAATCGTTTGTTACTTAGTCCCGTCGACAATCCCGTTCCAAACTTCGTTGAGTCTCTCTTCGGAAACCGCCATTGCGGTGCCGAGTTTTTGTGCAAACAACGAGACTCGGTACTCTTCAATGAGGAATCGGTATTGAGTCAGTT
>JAJDEL010000767.1 GCA_029259835.1 Planctomicrobium sp.
TTTGAAATCTCCTCGGGAAACTGTTTTAACATTGACAGGACTGGGGCGAGAGCGACCTGTCCTAGTCCGCAAATCGACGTTTCTTGCAACGTCTCGTGAAGCTCATCAAGAATTTCCAGATCCGGCACCTCAAAGCGACCGGCAGTGACACCCTCGAGAATTCCAACAGCTTTTTCGCTTCCGATACGACATGGAACACACTTTCCGCAGGATTCATTCCGAAAAAATCGTGTCATGTTCGTTGCGACATCATACAGATTTCTATCTTCATGAAAGACCATGATCGCTCCGGTTCCGAGCATACTGCCAGCCTCTTTCACAGCATTAAAATCGATGGGCGTTTCGATGAGGTCTGGTTTCATGAACAGTGAACTCGCCCCACCGGGGAGGAACGCTTTGAGGTTCTTGTCCTCTGTTACGCCGCCTGCCATTGCAAGCACTTCGGCGAAAGTTGTTCCCATTGGAACTTCGAAGACGCCGGGGGATTCAACGTCGCCGGAAATACAAACGAATTTTAATCCTTCGTAATCGCCCACGCCCTGGTCGGACCACCACTGAGATCCGTTCGCGATGATAGAAGGAGCGACCGCGAAAGTTTCGACATTATTGATGAGTGTTGGCTGACCCCAGAGTCCAACTTGCCCGGGATACGGAGGTTTGTTGCGTGGTTCGCCGCGTTTGTCTTCAAGTGCTTCCAGCAGCGCCGTTTCTTCTCCAAGGATGTATCCGCCAGGTGAGACGAAAATTTCGATGTTGAAAGTCTTCCCAGAACCAGCTGTATTACTGCCGATCACACCTTGTTTGTATGCCTCGTCGATTGCAGTCTGTAAGGCTCTTTTTTCTGGTCCATATTCGTGCCGGATGTAGACGATTCCGAGTTCAGCTTCGATGGTCAATCCGGCGAGGAGCATTCCTTCGATCACAAGGTGAGGTGCAGAATTTAGAATTTCTCGATCTTTGAAAGTTCCAGGTTCGCTTTCGTCAGCGTTGCAGATGACATACTTGGTCGGGGATTGTTCCTTTGAGACAAGCTCCCATTTTACACCGGTCGGAAAACCTGCGCCGCCTCGACCTGTGAGATTTGTCGCTTTGAGTCGTTCAATGCAAGCTACTGCCAGATCATCCTTTGAAGCGATGAGTTGCCGAGCTGTTCCATAATATTCCGCTGCCGAAGGATAAGGGTTGCACTTCCATTGAGGAGTTTCTGATGGACTTATCTGGTCAGCGGTATCGTCAGAGAGTTGAGTGAGGATCTCTTTTTGATCATTCAGCGTGTGCGGAGCTACAGGGTGGTCATTGATGGCAATTGCGGGTGCCGAATCGCATCGACCGAGGCAAGAGACTTCACGCAGCTCATAATCGATGTCTTGAGCGTCCAACGACTTTATGACTTGTTGCGCGGCGGAACTACAACCGGCAATGGAACAACAGGCATCACGACAAACATCAATCGTGTATTTTTGTGGTGGTGTGCGTCTGAACGCCGGGTAGAAAGAAACCAGTTCTTCGAGTCTGTATAGCGGGACGTTTTCTTCTTCCGAGATAACGCGCAGTGTTTCGTTGCTGATGTATCCAACCTCATGCTGTTTATGCATCAACTGTCGGAGGAGTTTCACTGACTTGTCTCCAATTTAGCTTTCTCACCAATACAATAGAGATGCTTCAACCCGCGGATGTAGAGCCGACCGTCCGCTATCGCTGGTGAAGCTCGGCATTCCTCTCCGAGTTCATTCACTGCGACGATTTCAGCCTCTGCCCCTGGCTTGACGATGGTTGTTTTGCCATCATCGTCCAGAAAATAGACGAGACCACCAGCGGCAACGAGTGAGGTACTGAAGTGCCGACCGAAACGATCTCTCCAGAGACGATCGCCAGATTCAGTGTCGAAGCAATTCGCGATTCCATGATCGTCGGCGACGAATAGGTACTTCCCAACGACGACAGGAGATGGGACATAACACTTCACGTTCGTTGAGTGCCAGGCGACATGCGAGTCGGTCACGTTACCCGTACCGGTGGGGTCGATTGCCATGACGTGATATGTCGGAAAGCCAGCAGCAAGGTAGAACTTCGCGCCGTCATAGACCATCGAGGCGACGAACTGCTCGGTTGGTCCGTCAACTGTCCAGTGTTGCTGACCAGTCTCTGGATTGTAACTTGCAACGTGCTGACTACCGGAGAGAACCATTTGAGTGCGTCCGTCGATCTTGCGAATCAGTGGCGTGACGTAGCTACGGGTTTTGTGTTTGCGAGGCTTCTTCCAGATCGTCTTTCCAGTCTGGCTATCGAGCGCAACGAGATACGAATCTCCGTCGTGATCACCATTGATGATCACTTTGCCGTTGTGAAGAACAGGACAACTGCAAAATCCGTGAACGCTGATAAATCCACCAGGCTGAACTTTCCAGACTTCATTCCCTTTGAAATCGTATGCAGCCACAACGATTTGTCCGGGTGTGACTGGTCGAGCTTTGCCGACGTTCGTTGCCTCAACCGTGCTGCCATCGACTGCTAGAAATGCGACATAAACCAAGTTGCCATCCGTTGCTGGCGTGCCTGAGGAGTAGCTGTTGAATTTGTGCCGGGATTCTAATGGAGATGAAACAACTGTCTTCTGCCACAAGATGTTTCCTTGTTTGCGGTTCAGGCACAGCAGAATTCGCTTTTGAGACTCCTCCAAGCATGTCGTCAGGAAGATACGATCATCCCAGACGACAGGTGATGAGTGCCCAGTCCCTGGAATTTCAGCTTTCCAAAGCAGGTTTTTTCCAGATCCATTCCAAGCTGTTGGAATGCTTGTTTCAGTGCTGATCCCGTCACCGGTTGGGCCGCGCCAGCCGGGCCAGTTCTCAGCACACGACTGAGAAGCAATTGTCACGAGAGTGACGCAAAAGACTGCTGAGCAAACTAGATGTTTCAAGAACACAATCGACGCCTTTCAATGGTGTCTAAGTCACCGGTTTCAGGGACATTCAGTATAGATCGCTAATTCATGATTGTAACAAGAGAATCGTCAGCCCGACCAGTAGGCCAAAAACAATCATCGTTGCCCCGCAACCAGCTTGTGAAGATGGAACGGCCTCTGGGTTTTCCTTGAGCAACTGAGCTGTCTAC
>JAJDEL010000768.1 GCA_029259835.1 Planctomicrobium sp.
GCCAGCATTTGGCCTTTCATGGGAACGTTTATTTATTCACTCGATGCAGAGTCAGGAGAAATTCGCTGGGTCAACGACACGACCTCCGCACAGTACATCAAACAACCACACAGCGCTCCATCTTTCGCAGGTGTTGCCCCCCAAGGAACAATGAGCATCGTCGGCGACACACTCATCGTCCCCAGTGGTCGTAGCATTCCCGCCACGTTCGATCGACACACCGGCGCATTTGACTATTTCGATATCAACTCGGGTGGCAAAGGGAACGGCGGTTCCTTCGTGATTGGTCGCGGTGATGAATTCTATGTTCATACGCGCGATCGCGGAGTGCGGTCTTACAGTTTGAGTAACGGTGTCAAAACCGCGTTCATGGTGAACGAACCCGTCCTGGGAGAGAAACTGGTTTACACAGCTGAGAACAAAGATCTCATTAAAGCCTACAGCGCACAAAAGAATGTCGCGTGGGATTTGAAGGGCGTTGATGGCACCGGCGATTTGATTCAAGCTGGGGATCGTCTGTACGCGGTTGGTGGTGGCAAGTTGACGGCGATTCAACTGCGTGAAGAGAAGCAGAAGCCTGAGGTTGCGTGGACACAAGAAACGAGCGATCAAGTCGTCCGTTTATTGGCCGCGAGTGATCGACTCTTCGCTGTCACATTAGATGGTCAAATCCTTGCGTACGGTGAAGGTGAACAAACAGCGAAGTCGATTGCGAAAGAAACGATTCCTCTTCCGAAAATTAAAGCCTCTGCACTGACCAAACAAATCATGGAGCAAGCAAACACGAACCGAGGAATCGTACTCTGGTTCGGGCTGGATGATGAACAGTTATTGCTCTCCATCTTGCAAGCGTCGGAATTTCATATCAACGTCGTTCTCGAAGATCAACAGACGATTGACAGACTTCGCACCAAGCTTGACAACGCTGGCCTCTACGGAGATCGCATCTCTCTGCATCAGGGAACTATCGATACATTTCAAGCGCCGCCGTATCTTGCTCAGATGGTTGTCATTCAGGGACGACAGGTAGAGGCGATCAATGCCGATCAAAATTTGCTGCGTCAAGCTT
The DNA here is from genome assembly GCA_029259835.1 of Planctomicrobium sp. GTDB lineage: Bacteria > Planctomycetota > Planctomycetia > Planctomycetales > Planctomycetaceae > Thalassoglobus. The sequence continues at coordinate 1,070 of JAJDEL010000768.1, forward strand.
ATTCATCTGTGCGACCATATGGCGGAAGCCTTGTTGCGATGCATCTATCGTTGCAAAAAAACCTTGTTGAAACATGTGTCGCGGCGGATTTAGAGAACGCGAAAGTCAGTCAGCACGAATCATTCGTCTCTGCACGACGCGTCGGTGCATTGAACGGTGCTGCTGACTGGACACATCAATACGGCGACATCGGCAATACCGTGAAATCGAACGATTCGCGCGTGAAACTCCCGCTCGGAGTATTGTGGTTCGGGGGAAGCTCGAACGAGGATGTGTTGCCTCGGCACTCACATGCACCACCAGAGCAGGTCGTCGCTGGACGTTTATTCATCGAAGGGATGAATTCCCTCAGTTGCCGTGATGTCTACACAGGTCAAGTTCTTTGGAAACGTGAGTTCGAAAACCTTGGCACATTCGATGTTTATTACGACACGACCTACGCGGAGACCCCACTTTCGACTGCGTATAATCAAGTACACATTCCAGGCGCAAACGGTCGCGGAACAAACTATGTCGCAACTGCCGATGCAATTTACATCGCAATCGGTGACGCATGTCATGTGCTGAATGTCGAAACTGGCGAAACAGAGCGGAAGATCACTCTGCCCGTCGCGAAGGATGGGAAACGGCGCGAGTGGGGCTTCATCGGCGTTTATGAAGACGTCTTGCTCGGCGGGTTGGGATTCGCAAACTATGCCGAACGTCTCGACATTTCGTTTAAGGAAACTGATGACGCACTAAGACGGAACTCGAAAGGCTTCGGCTCAAAGAGTCTTGACCGCTCGGCGAGTCAGGCGCTTGTTGCCTTTGATCGCCACTCCGGAGAAGTTCTCTGGCAGGTCGATGCGAATCATAGCTTCCTGCATAATGGAATCGTCGCTGGGGATGGAAAAGTCTTCTGCCTCGATAAATTGCAACAGCCTGTCGAAGACAAACTCAAACGCCGTGGGCAATCACCGCCGGACACCTATCGAATTGTTGCCACTGATATTCGAACCGGAAAAACGGCCTGGGAAGAATCAGACAACATCTTCGGGACATGGTTGGGCTATTCGAAGCAGTTCGGTCTATTACTTCAGGCAGGAGCGAAAGCGAGCGACCGATTGAAATCCGAAGTGGGGCAGGGGATGGCGGTCTATCATGGTGCCGATGGAAAAGTGAAGTGGCGGGTCGATGACCGAAAGTATTCCGGTCCGTGTATTTTGCACAACGATACGATCCTCACAAACGCGAATTCGTATCAACTCTCATCAGGGGCTTTCAGCTTGTTGACTGGAGAACCGGAGTTGATCATCAACCCGATCACCCAACAAAAGCAGCCGTGGCAAATCTGCCGAACTTACGGTTGCAACAGCATCATCGCCAGCGAGAACTTGCTCACTTTTCGCTCTGGCGCTGCGGGGTATTACGACATGGAGACAATGAGCGGAACTGGCAACCTCGGCGGTTTCAAATCGGGCTGTACATCGAATCTGGTCGTTGCGAATGGAATTTTGAACGCGCCGGACTACACGCGCACATGCAGTTGCAGTTATCAAAATCAAACTTCGCTGGGTTTGGTCCATATGCCAGAGATGGAT
>JAJDEL010000769.1 GCA_029259835.1 Planctomicrobium sp.
ACTCCGGAACTGTGAAGTTACTGGACCATACATGCATAATGGTGCCTTTAGCGACTTGGAAGAAGCCGTGCGGCATCACGCGAATCCAATGATTTCACCGTTAACTTACGACCCAGAGGAGCATCTTGACCAGGTTGAGATTCGTGACACCTACAGTCTAGCCAATCAATTGTTGATGGTCAGCAGTCTTGACACCGACAAATTGCCAGGACACCTGTCGAAGCAGCAAATCCGAGATATCGTCAAGTTTCTTAAAACGCTGACCGCTCCTCAGATTCAGAAACGATTGAATGCAACAATACCGGACTCAGTACCGAGTGGTCTACCGCTGGACAACTAAGTGCGTCGTTCGAGTCCGAGGATGAGTTAGAGCTCTCAACTCGAAAATCCCCCGATGGAACTTTCCATCGGGGGATTTTTTGTCTTGTGAACTTCTGGTGAAATCATTTCACTTTCGTCAGCACATACTCTCGCTTCGGAGGTTTGTTCATCTTAAAGATTTCATCTTCTAACGCTTTCGCGGTCGCATTGTGTTTAGCAACACGTTCGTTGAGACCGTCGATTTTCTGTTCGAGGGATGCAAGCTGCTTTTTGAGTGGCTCATTGTCTGGGTCAGCTTCTACGCTTCTTCGAGTGCGGGCATACTGTTGGAAACTTCGCCACTCGTTTCGCATGGGGCGAACAGCAGTGTCGTTGCGTTCCTTGTTTTTCATGGCGACTGCTAGAGCCTGCTGATACTGCGGGGTTTTCGCATTGCCTTGCAATTCGATGTGTCTGCCGAGGACGTCGGAGCTATATGTGCCGACTTTTTCGCCATCGATAGTCAGGTCATATCTTCCTGGGGCGAGACCGTGAATCTCCAACTGTTCACCACTCAGGCGATGCCCCAGTCTGGTGAGCTTGACGCCATCGGCTGCATCTTCAGGCAGTACCCACGGTAGTGATTTCGCTTCCCACTGAAATGAAATTCCGTTTTCCGTTTCGCTCAACTCACTGAGTTTTCCGCCGGTCACCTTGTTTGTCCACTTTCCATTCATACCTTTGGAAACGCGAATCGTTGAAACGCGACGCGCCAGTCCGAGGTTGTCAATCATAGCGGTTGCCATCACAACTTGCCCTGATGCACCAGGGTGGACTGCATCTGCAATCAGCGTGAAGTTCGGATCAGTTTTACGTTGATTGAAAGTGATCTGGTTCAGGGGTCCCCACATATCAACGAAGCCCAGTCCTTGTGCAGTCGCGGTTTCCTGGCACCAGGTTCCGTAGTAAGCGAGAACAGAATTATACAGAGCGGTCGAATCGGGATTGCGTTTTCGTCGGGGTTTCAGGCGTGCGGCTCTGGCATCGAACATTGTCGGCGTCATTAAAATTGGCGTCGCACCGATCTCTTTAATCTGGTCGACGATGCTGGTCATGTCTGTTCGGTAAATCTGGAATGTTTCGTCATGGTAGGGAATGTAAGTTCCATCATTCATGCCCAGAAGAACGGAAACATACTTCGGTTTGTAGGCAGCGACATCTTCATCAAAACGTTGCAAAGCATCCCAGGCACGTGCCCCACCGACACCGGAATTGTGCAGTTTCAACCGCATTTCAGGGAAGCGGGTGTAGAAGTAATCTTCCACGTACTGAGTATACAGGCATTGATGTGTAATGCTGTCACCGAGAAAGACGATTGAGTCACCATCTTGCAGCTGGAGCTTTGCCAGTGGTTTGGCAAACGGAGTTGCCTGAGTCTCCTGAGCATCCAGGTGCAAAGTCGAAGCCGCCAAAATGGCGAAAGAAAAGAGAAGCATGCGCATTGGTGTGAGTCCTGATCGTTGAATGGAAAGATGATTTTCAGAATGGTAGTCAAACCGATCAGAAGTTTGCCATCCAGTAGGAAATTCATTCGGATAATGAAGAGCGTTGGTAGGAGAGTTGCATCTGGAAGAGGCTTCGTGGATCATCAAATAATACAGACTGTTTTTTGATTGGAACAACATGAGCGACGACAACCAAGTGGTTAAGGATTACCAGAGAGATGGTGTGGTTCGGCTACGGAATTTTTTCTCGCCAGAGCAAGTCGCGGAGATACGCACTGAACTAGACCGATACATTCGCGAGGACTTGCCTTCGAAGCCAGCCGATGCCCGTACGCTGGAATCCGACGGAAAGACCGTTCGCAATCTCTGGCGACTCAATTTACACAGCGACTACTTTCAAAAGCTCGGTCAACGCGAGGAGATCACTTCTCTGATGGCGAAGCTTGTCAATGGAGAGCCAGTCCTGTCTGGCGTGGAGACGTTCAGTAAGCCAGCTCGCATTGGTTCCGGAGTGCCATATCATCAAGACAATGCTTACTTCTGCCAATCTCCACCGGACATGCTGACCTTGTGGGTCGCGATTGATCCGGTCACAGTGGAAAATGGAGCGGTCTACTTCATCAAGGGGTCACACAACACGAACATGCTGCCGACCAAGCCATCAGGTGTCACCGGCAATTCTATTGGACTCGCAGAGAAGCCAACGACTCCGAAGGAGGAACAATTCTGCGCTACTCTTTCGCCTGGAGATGCAACGATTCATCACTGCGAAACGATCCATCACTCTGACCCCAACCAGACCGACCAACCTCGTCTCGGTTTGCTGTTTGTCTATCGTGGTTCACACACAATTACGAACGATGAACTGAAAACCGCCTACACTGAGGCCGTCACGGCAACTCCACCTGCTTAATTTCAAGGTAAGTGGCGTCGGAAGATTACGAACTACGGTCAGTTCTTCGTTGCGGACCGTTTCGTTGAGGTGAGTTGCTGATCCGAGTCAGCATTTTCCGAACAGTGGCGCGCACAGCGCCGATTGATCGCGGCGATGGTCTGGCAGGGTTGTAAGTCTGAAACGGCTGGCCCGAAATCGACCGCAGCATGTGAATCGATGTTTGACGGACAAAAAGAGGTTGGTTGGGACTGATTCCGAGCGCCAGATCTTTAAGCAATCCTGGTGTGACCGGTGATTGCTTTCGCATGGCGATGTACCAGTCCGCAACTGGCAGTGGACTGGCAGAAATGTGGCCTGCGACTTGATTCCAAACGGCTCGTTGATCTTGACTGGAAACCTTCGTTGACAACAACCAGCCAATCGCTGCTTCTCGATGAATTTCGTTCGCAGACTTTGCCGCTCGTGGTACTGCGAGAGTCGGTTCAAGTTCAAAACTCCACTCGGCAGCGATCATTGCTTGACGATCACTCAGTTCTGAATTTCGATTCAGCAACGCCGCCAAGACATTCGCCTCATTCGAAAAGGTTTCCGCAGTCGAGCGGACAAGCGATTGGGGTTTTGGTGAAGTTGCTATCCATCTTGGTTTTTGTCGAAACTCTTTTGGCCCTGTGTAACGGATTTCTGTGAGTGAGGTTTTTTGTTCGGCGCCAACGCGATCCTCGTGCAGAGAGATCGCCCCTTGCAACACAATGAGGTCACCGGCTGCAAGTTCTGAGTCGAATGCGATAGACGTGTCTGGTTCGATCACTGTCAGGAGTGTCTCTCGACCGTTCATCGTCACGAGAATTTCAGAATGCTCCGGCAAAGAGTCGATTGCAAGTTGTCCCTGAACATGACTAATGGAGAATCGAGTCTCTTTCGATCGCGTAATCAACAATCGTGTCGAAGTTTTTGGCCCCATGACAATCCGGGATGCACCGGCGTGGGCTTCCCCCCAACTCTCTTGAAGCGAACGATAATCGATGCCGCCATCTTCGGTCTCATCAAGCAGATCAGACGATTGCATCACTGGTTTCCAGGGAGCGTTCTGAGTGATTCTCGTAACGACTAAACCGGTCGTACGCTTCCATTCCAGTGGAATCGTCTGCACGGATTCGGGCGGTGGACTTTGCGGCGTTTTGTTCTCAGCGCTGTTTGTTTCAACAACTTTCGGGACAGGCATCTGCTGGCGAACCGAGTCGGGAAGTTCGTTGTTCGGCATCACAGGCGATTCGTCAACAGCAACGGAACCTTCAACTTTGGGAGGCAGCGATGGAACCTGCGGGCCATCGAGAGTGCCGCTACGTTCTGTTTTAGAATCGACAACGTCTTTCTCTCCCAGACTGTTTTGGAAACCGAACCAGATGGTCCCCATGACCGCAACGACTGCGAGACAAGCCGTTGCAATGAACTTCACCTTGTTTTGCCCACGGGCTATTTTTGTGCCCGTTGGGGCCGTGACCTTCGCAGGTTTTTTCAGACGTGCGGTTTTAGAATCTTCGGTCGGTAACTCCGTCTCGATTGCGCCTGCGATGGCTTTGGCAACCAGTGGCTTCCCGTTCAAGCGTTTGCTCGAAGCACTTTCATTCACTGCGTTTCGTTGGTCTGTTTTGACATTTGCAGCGACAACCGCCTGCATCGCGCGATGAGTGCTCTTTGGAGTGATTGGTGAGGATTGAACATCACTACGAGCGAAACGGTCGGCAGAAATGAGTTCCCACAGCAACGATGGACTGGCGAGAGCAATTTCTTCAAAGTCCCAGGCCGCTTCGTCTGTCAATTGCCCGTCAAGATATTCGGATAACTTTTCGTCAATGTCGAATTGACTCGATTCCGATTCGACGAATGCATTGATTGGCAGTCCAGCGATCATGGCATTCTGAAGAATCTTTAATCGATTTCGTAGCTTCGGGTCGTCTGCCAACTGTTCGCGCAGAACGACATCACGTTCTGGAATTAAAGCGTGATCCAGTAATCGGATTAGGTCAGTCAGTCGATATGTTTTCTGGCTACTCATTTCATGTCATTAGAATCAGGATCTCGTGGAGATGCCGAGCGAGAAGTTTCCTCCCGACGTTTTCGCTCGACCAGTTTCTTCAATCTTTTACGGGCACGATTCAGTTTCCCGCCGACGGAATTCGCGGCGATTCCCAGTTTGTGACCGATTTCTACGTAACTCATTTTTTTCTGTGTGTGCAGCAGCAGCGTCTGACGATCCGAATCCGACAACTCCTGTAAACATTCTTTTAAGAGTTTCTCTTCCTCCTTGTCTTCCGTGACTTTGCTCTCTGGTGCCGGAAAAGTTTGTAAGTCGAATTGACTGTCCGGCGGTTGCGTCCGCTGTGCTGTTCGCAAACTTTTGAGCAGAAACCGCAACGCAATTCGCCTTGTGACGACCGACAACCATGTCGACAAGCGACTGCGTCCTTGAAAACGCCGCAGTGCCGCGAGGTCATTTGAAAATAACTCTGACATCACCTCACCGCAACAATCTTCGATGATGTCAACATGTGGCTGGCTGCCCAACTCATGGCATGTTGCCAGAACACGGCTGTAGATCAATCTCTCATAACGCTGAATAAATTCCTGCCACGCTTCCGTTTCACGCTTTAGCAGGCGCTGCGTCAGCTTCAAATCACCATCAATCACATCTTGTCTGGAAACACCCTCCGCGCAGCGCGAACGCCGATCCTCATCCAAGTTGGACGAGTTCGGCGTTGGCCTTACGATTTCGTGTAATCCCGAAAAAGTCATTCCATGCAGACTTCCACAATGATCAAACATTCAAAGCGAGTGATTCTCTCAAAAACCTACTCTCACTGCACATTACGATGCCATACGCCTTGAGCGAATGTCAACAGAATTGTGACAATTCAAGTGTCGATTCGAAAATGCTCATCCAGCGAGTGCTGTTCGAATGATGTTCTTTTCTCTTTGCAACGTCGTTTTCAACGTTTCAACCGCATCATCGCAGATGTTCGCGACACGTCGAGCCAATCCTGGTGCTCCCAATCGCAGCAATACATCAATGCACTCTTCGCATGTCGTATCAACAGCATGAACACATTTTCGTGTTCGTTCAGTCGCAGAACGAATACACTCGCGGGCAACTGCATGAGCCGCATCGACTCGACCTTGTTCAAGTAAGGCGTTGATTTTGCGGACGCACTCGTGTGTTTCTTCTGCTGCGACGTTGTTGCAGCGATGGACAATTTGGTTGACACGATGGGCACAACGGTGTGCAACGTCTTCTGGATCGTGAGCCGATGCCGTTGAAACCATTCCGAAACTGACAGCGACGATCATCATCAAAAACTTGGACATCAATCTTTCCTCAGTAGTAAAATGTTGAGTGAATACTCAGCAGCTCGCGATGACTCCGCGTGACAGGCCTGTCAAAGCTGCTTTTAGGAACATGAACTATGAGTGACACGGCAAAGAGGATCCGTGCAGGGAATCCGAGATTTCCGGAAAGAATTTTGAAATAAGTGAAATTCACTGCGGGGAAACGGAGAGGAAAGTGGTGTTTTTCTTCTTCTCACCTTGTCCGCTCTGCCTTCGTCGTGAATTCACATTCACTCACTCAAAGACAATGTAGAACCTCTATTCTCGTTTCCAACGCTGAGAGATCTCAGTCCAGGTTGGTTCGTTGTTTGCAGGCAAGTTCTGCAAAAGCGGTTGCCTCTGCACAATTTGTTCGAAGAGATCGGCGATCGCTTCGCCCATTTGCCATAAGGCGTGACGGAAGTTCGCTTTCTCGGCGGCTTTGACCATTTCTTCGTAGCTCATCCCACCTGTGATGCGAGTCAGTTCCCGGTCGCATTGCCAGCCTGATTTTGTTTTTTTTAAAGCGTATTTTCTCAACAATCGTTCGTTACGAATCTTTT
>JAJDEL010000770.1 GCA_029259835.1 Planctomicrobium sp.
GAGTGAACAATGCCGTGGATTTTTTCCTGGTCAAGGCTGACAGCATCGGCGAGTTGGTCGATTTGCTCCTGGTGTTCAACATCACACACGTAGATACGTGCTTCTTCACTCACGAGTTTACGGAGTTGTTCTTTCCGGGCTTCGCTCCTCACTGACCACAAGACGTCTGCGCCAGCTTCAGTCAGCAATTTGCCAACGCGATAGGCAACGCTTTTTCGATTTGCGGCACCCATGACCAGAATCGACTTGCCGGTCAATTGCAAAAAATCCATCTGTCAATCCGTTTCCGTTGTTTGGGTTTGTGAGAACCAGAAGGTGGAATTGTGCTCTAGCGAATCACGCACAGGTTATCGCGATGAATGACCTCGGTATAAGTGACGTCACCCAGGATCGATTCCATTTCCTCGGTTCTCTTCTTTGCGATTTTTGAAACTGTTCCAGCATCGTAATTCGTGAGGCCTCTGGCGAACTCGTTTCCCTCATGGTCGCACAGTGAGACAAGTTCCCCGCGTTTGAAGCCTCCTTCGACGTGTGAGATTCCGATCGGCAACAAGGAAGTTCCATTGTGTTCAACTGCTTTGACGGCACCGGGATCTAACTGCAAAGTTCCACTCGGTTTAACAGTAAACCCGATCCACCGTTTCCAGGCAGGAATCAGTGGGCCTTTCGCAGTAAACAATGTGCCAACATCGTCTCCAGCAAAAATTCTGTCGAGGATGTTTGAATCTGTACCGTTCGCGATAAAAACGCACTCACCAACACTTGTTGCCATCTTGACCGACTCAAGCTTAGAAGCCATTCCACCCGTTCCTCGTGAACTTTTGACCTCTTTGGCGTACTCCATCACTGAATCGCCACAGTGATTGATCGTGGAAATGCGATGGCTCCCGACGTCGCGCGGATCACCATCGTAAAGTCCATCGACGACTGAGAGAATGACCAGAAGTGGTCGCTCCAGGAGGTTACTCACCATCGCGGCCAGTTGGTCATTGTCTCCAAATTTGACTTCACGAATGCTGACTGTGTCGTTTTCGTTAATAATCGGAACGACTCCGTACTCAAACAGTGTATTGAGTGTGTTACGGACGTTCAGGTACCGGTCCCGATTGCGGAAATCGTTTGCGGTCAGCAACATTTGTGCAGCGTGATAGCCGTGACGCTTGAGCGCTTCATCGTATGTACGAATAAGGCTCGCCTGTCCGGTCGCAGCTGCGGCCTGAAGGTGAGGAAGGTCCTGTGGGCGTTCGGACAAGCCTATTAGCCCAAGACCAGCCCCCACAGCCCCACTTGAAACGACCACAACACGGCGACCAGTCTCGCGGATTCGATGAATCTGGTCTGCCAGCGCTTCGATTCTTTCTACATCGAGATGGTCATCCTCGCGTGAAAGAACATTGGTGCCAACCTTCACGACGATGGTACGCGCCTGAGCAACAACTTCCTGTCGAACGATATCTTTCATGGCCGAATCTGAATGGGCCTTTGTGCCTGTTGTCTGAGTGTCCACCAACTCGAGATGATGCTGAAACACTTTTCGAATTTACTTTTGCGTTCTACTTCGTGGAGGTCTGCGTAAGATGGACGGAAATTGGCACCTTAATAATTTTCGTCGCACGGGCTCAGGAAAGAGCAACCTGCTCTAATCGTCCACTTTGAACTCACGCCCTGACTCTTCGTAAATCCGCCTCTTCTCTTCACGGTCTTCCAGGATCGTTACTTTTCCGGTCGTTTCATTGTACGCGTACGCTTGCCACTTGTAGAGTCCTTTGACGTTATTGCTATTGAGCTTGGCGGCCGAATTAAACTCTTCAAAGGAAATCGGCTTAGGATCTTCGCCCCCTTCCGTCGCGTTGACGAACGATTGGAGTTTGGCGTTGTGCTCCATGGAGATCTTATTGAACTGAGAAGTCAAAGAGCGCGAAGCCTGCATGATTGCGGAGACCGGATCGCTGGCGTTCGTGTCATTTTCGACTTCAACGAGCTTGGGATTCTCTGCAAGTGCCTTGTTCCGGTCGACGATCTTCCATTCCAGCTTCGAAAACCCCTCTGGCTCCGCAGGAGCTGCCGCCTGTTCAGCTGCTGCATTCTCTTCGGCTTCTTCACTTTCTGTACTTCGACTGCAACCTGCCAGGATCAAGGAAAGCAGCATGAGGAACACAATTTTCTCTATTTTCAGCATTTGAATCACTCCCAACTGAAGGGTGCTCAATATCAATGTGTTTAAAGACCAGTGCGCTTAACTCGCACAAATACAATGAATTCAGGGAACTCCAGTATGTTGTACCTATCGACTGATTCTCCGGACAAGGACTACGCCCTCGACGGAAGATGAATTTGCAGTATTACTATGTTTTGTGGTGAATCGGTGGATTCCTTCCAGCTATTTCGTATCATAATCGTACGGTATTGGTGCCGGAGGAAAAGTGGTCCCGTCTCAATTCGCCACGGATGCAATTCAGCCATGCTTGGAGACTTCCGAAATTCGAACAGCAAGGTTGCTGGGTCAATCCTGGCATCTGCGCTTGTCTTTCTTGTCGGAGCGTTGGGTGCTGCCTTTGTCGCTGCAGCAGGTGGAGGTGACCCTGTCCTCATTTTGGTGATTCTGGGTGGTGGTGTCATTCTACTCACTCTCATTCTCTGGGTACTGAACAACGTCACCAAAGTAAGTCCCAAAGCGTTCTATAGCTGGGTATTCAGCAAGAATGCCCGCCCAAAACCAGACTACGAACCACGCCGCAGGAGCGAAAAACACGAAGATTACGGGACGAATCACCCTTCGTCAGCGACAGAACTAAAAGAACTGAGAGACGACAGCAGAACCTGGGTTCCGTCAAACACCCGCCAAAGTCGGCCTG
>JAJDEL010000078.1 GCA_029259835.1 Planctomicrobium sp.
GGTGCCCGGAATATGCAGAACTATCACCTGCTTCAAGCAGTCGGTGAAATTCGCAAACCTGTGCTGCTGAAACGTGGTCCCTCTGCATCCATGGACGAATTTCTGCTCGCTGCGGAATACATTCTCGATCAGGGAAACCAGGAAGTCATTCTTTGTGAACGTGGTGTCCGGACTTTCGAAACGCACACGCGATTCACTCTGCCGCTGGCATCAGTTCCTTACTTGAAGCAGCGAACGCATTTGCCAGTTGTCATTGATCCCAGCCACGGAACCGGTGTCGCTTCGCTTGTCCCTCCTATGTGTACTGCCGCAGTCGCCGCTGGAGCAGATGGCTTGATTATTGAAGTTCACCCTGACCCACCAAATGCTGCCAGCGATGGCGCACAGTCGCTCACACCAGACGTATTCGACGCCGCCATGGAGCAGTGCCGTAAAGTCGCGAATGCACTCGACTTGACGATGTGAAAACAACAGAATGTCGACAACGGTTATTGAGATGAAGGAATTCCTCAGAACAAATGCAAAATGTCAGAGATCAAGTGTTTAATTTCCGAAGACGATATTGCCGGCGCCGTCGCTCAACTTGGTCGAAAGATCACTGAAGACTACGCCAACAGCGATCTGACGATCCTGGGAATCCTGACAGGCAGCATCGTTTTAGTCACAGACTTGATGCGGCAGATCGAGGTTTCGCACCAGCTTGGACTCGTTCAGGCATCTAGCTACCGTGGCAAAACGACTGAGTCAGGCGAACTTCGAATTAACCTCGATTTCCTCCCAGAGATTCGCGGTCGCGATGTTCTTCTGGTCGACGATATCTTTGACACCGGAAAGACGATTACTAAAATTTCGCAGCAACTTGAACTGTTCGAACCCAAGCAGATTCGTACTGCAGTTCTGCTCTGGAAGAAATCTCGCTCCGAAGTCGAAGCAATCCCAGATTACCACTGCTTCGAAATCCCAGACGAATTCGTCGTCGGCTACGGTCTAGACTACAACGGCGAATATCGAAACCTGCCATACATCGGCGTTCTTGAGAGTGAGGACATGCAAGACTGAAAAACTGCTCTCATGTAAGTTTTCGACATGAGCCGTTTGAGCTATCGCCATGAGCCGAACGCGCTAGCGTCGGGCAATTCGTGAGAACACGATGTTCATGTAAGGCCCGTGGCTAACGCCAGCGGCTCATAAGACTTGGCCCCAAGCACAGAGTAGACAGCACTGGGAACTAGAGCACTTTTCGTATTGGTATTCGCGTTCTGCCTCGTGGAAGCCAGCGTTTTCACTGATGAAAACCGTTTTCCGCGGGCACAGGAAAGAGCAATCTGCTCTAGCTCTGGAAATTCGTGGATGAAATGAGAGTCTGAACGGCAATCAGCCAGTTAATATCGCCGGCGCTTCCGGGCAGGTCGTCCGGAGACTTTGAAAGGTTCGTTCGCTTCTTTCGCGAAGCGAGAGATCTGGTAAATCATAAATGCGAGGGCCAGGAAGAAGAGGACAACTGCAAACCAATTCGCTTCTGATTTCAGGCGTGCCGACTCCGAATTTCCGGAAAAGTATTGAACTTCAACCGTGTCACCAAAGAGTTCATAGTTTTGTTTCACATGATCGTAATGAGAAACTGAATTTCCCTCATGATCGGTGAATTGAAAACGGACAGCCCGATTTTTCTTGTCAAGGTCCAATGTTGTGTCTGTCACTTGAGCGATTGCCGTGTGACTGAAGATGAAATACCTGAATTCTTGAAACGTGAGCCAAGTCACGACCAGGAAGAAACCACAGGCGTAGATGAATCCCATGAATGCCTGAGCGTCTTCATCTTCATCATCGCCAAATGATTTTCTGAGCATCCTGTGGAGTGACATGAGCAATCTGCCTCATAGAGTTCGGCGTACGTGTCTGGACTCTTCCTTAGCATCTTATTGATGCCGCGCTCAGAGTTGCATTCACCCCGAGCACTTACTGGGACTGACTGAAGATGTGCATCCGTGCCTATGAATGTTACGATGCGTACGTATTTCATTCAAAACCTAGAGGAAGCAATTGTGACTCGATGTTTGCCAACGATTTTGTTTTCATTTCTGCTCCTCAACGGCTGTTCCGGCGATCCTTCTCCCCCAAATAAAGAGACGGAGGAGGAAACCACACCTAACCAAACAGTAGACGAGTCCAATGCAGATTCGGCAAATTTCAGCCCAACGGTTGTTGCTGGTCAGGGAATCATGGTTGGTGAATTGACTGCGAATTCTGCATTGGTGCAGGTCCGACTCACTCAAGGTGATACGCTCGTCGACCGCGACCTTCCAGGCGTCGAAGGAGTTGTGCGTTTCTCACTCTTTGAAGGGGATCAAGAAGACGATGCTCTCGTTGTCAACGCAACAAGTGAACACGATTTTATAGCCAGAGTTTCGTTTTCTGAATTAAAACCTGGAACGAAGTATTCCTGCCGAACTCACATCGGAACGGATTTGGAATCCCTACAGACTGGCCCCACAGCAACGTTCAAAACGTTGCATGGCTCCAAGACAAGCACCACCGTTCGATTCATTGTCGTCACCGGAATGAATTATGCGAAATTCCACGGGGATAACCGTATCGACTTGGCACAGCATAAACTCGAAAACAATCGCGACCTCCCTCAGCCTTATTCTGGCCCAGACAAAAACCTTGGCTACCCTGCCCTGGAAACGATCTTGAAGAAGCAACCGATGTTTTTCGTCGGCACGGGAGACAACGTTTACTACGACACACCTGACAACCCGCGTGCGGAATCGGTCACCGAGTTACGCCAAAAATGGCACGAGCAATTCATTCAGCCGCGTTACAAGAATCTCTTCGCCAAAGTCCCCACGTACTGGGAAGTTGACGACCACGACTACCGCATTGACGATGGAGACAATTCTGGTGACTACGACCCCACGCCAGAAGTCGCTCTCAAAATCATGCTCGAACAATTGCCATACGCAGCCCATGGAGATGCAGCTGCGAAAACGTATCGCACACACCGCGTGAGCAAGGAACTGCAACTCTGGTTTGTCGAAGGACGAATCTATCGTAGTGCCAATGCGATGGAAGATGGCCCAGAGAAAACGATCTGGGGCAAGGATCAAAAGGAGTGGCTCAAAACAACACTGGAACAGAGCGATGCGGCATTCAAGGTTCTCATTTCACCGACTCCGTTAGTCGGGCCAGACGATCTACGGAAAACTGATAATCACACGAACGTTGGTGGCTTTCAGCATGAACGGGACGAGTTTTTTGCCTGGCTTAAGGAATCTGGAGTTGCAAAACAGAACTTCTATATTGTCTGCGGAGATCGGCACTGGCAGTACCACTCAATTCATCCATCAGGCATTGAAGAGTTTTCCTCTGGTGCCTTGATCGATGAAAACTCTCGCCCTGGTCGAAAGCCAGGCGATCCGAAATCAACGGATCCAAAAGGCGAAATCAAGCAGCCCTATTCGCAAGAGACCGCATCCGGCGGTTTTTTACAGATCGATGTTGCACCTGCAAAAGACGATCAGTCGCCAACACTCTCGTTCCGCTGGAATGATGAACAT
>JAJDEL010000771.1 GCA_029259835.1 Planctomicrobium sp.
TCAGCAGCAGGAGGCTGGCAATGACAAGGGAATTTCGCAGAGGTCTTGAAAAATTTAATGTGCGCATTCTTCGCCTTCTCTCAGCTTAAAAGTGGAACAAGATCAGAGTCATCGTTGTAGCCGATCATTATCGCTGGTGCGAGCGCTCGCTTTAGTTCGCAGACAGGAATGTCTGTGCTACTAACAAATGATCGTTTCGCGTCTTGCACAGATCCTGCATCAATCTCAACGATTGCTGACTGGCTCTCCCTTGCCCCTCGCTCCCTACTCCCTGGACCAAGCGACCCTAATAACGGTGATTTTGGTGATTTTGGTGATGATATTCCGTTCGCGCTACACGAGGCATTCCTGGAACACCTTAATTGCCTGATCGATCTGCTCGGTTGTGACATTCAAATGTGTACACACGCGGAGTTTATGTGTTCCGCCGACGGAATAGAGTTTGACGCCCTTTTCTGCGACGCGCTGTTCGACATCAACTGCGGTTCCCCAGGAAGGATCGATGTTGAAGAACACGAGATTCGTTTCCACGGCCTTTAGGTCGATTTCAACCGTTGAAATTTCACTGAGTCCCGCGGCGAGCCGCTTCGCGTTTGCATGATCTTCTGCCAGACGTTCGACATGATGATCAAGTGCATACAGTGCTGAGGCGGCGATGATTCCTGCTTGACGCAAGGCTCCTCCCATCAATTTTCTGGCTCGGCGTGCTTTTTGAATTGTCTCTTTTGACCCAACAAGAATCGACCCCATCGGGCAGCCGAGACCCTTTGAGAAGCAGATGGAGATACTGTCGAAATGACGCGCAACGTCCGCAACATCGTACCCGGCAGAGACGCAGGCGTTGAAGATTCTTGCTCCGTCAAGATGTGTTCGCAGATGATTTTCGTGTGCCCAACCACAGACTCGTTCAAGTTGTTCCAGAGAATAGGAGCGACCACCGCCAAGGTTCGTTGTGTTCTCCAGGCAGAGCAGTTTTGTCGGTGCGTAGTGAATGTCGTCTCTACGAATTTGATTCTCAAGATGGTGAACATCAAGTCGACCGAATTCTCCTTGAAACTGCCGGCATGAAACCCCACTCAAAATCGCAGGCGCTCCACTCTCATAGTTTGCGATGTGACCTGTCGAGTCTATCAAGAGTTCGTCGCCCCGCTCACAGTTCGCCCAAACTCCCATCTGATTCGACTGCGTTCCTGAGCAGGCATAGACAGCGGCTTCTTTTCCGAGCATGTCTGCGACGCGGGCTTCGAGTTTGTTGACCGTGGGATCTTCGCCGATCATGTCGTCGCCAACCTCTGCGGACATCATCGCTTCCAGCATGCCTGCTGTTGGTTTCGTAAAGGTATCGCTGCGGAGTTCGACGGTGGACATAAGTAATGAGAGGGTTCAAGGCAAATGACTGAAAAAAGGAAACGCTCGCGCTTTGTGCCTGAAAGCGTCCACAGACTATAGTGAATTCTCGAATGCAAAACGAACATTCGAAAATGACTCTCTGTCCCATTGAATTTTAACTGTCACATTTATTGATGTCCGACTTCGATTTGAAAGCCTGCGGTGTCGTTCTCGTTCGCGGCGAGCCGATTCATTCATTCCTTTTAATGAAGCACCCTGACCGTTGGGATCTCCCGAAAGGGCATGTTGATCCTGGTGAAACGGACATCGAATGCGCACTCCGGGAAATGGAAGAGGAGACCGGCATTTCTCCGGACGATGTCAGCATCGACCCAGATTTCCGCTTTACTCTTCGGTACAAAGTGCAGAACAAGAGAACCAAAGGCCAGGTGAAACAAAAGAAACTGGTCGTCTATCTGGGCCGCTTGGAGGTTGATCGCGAGATTGTCGTGACCGAACATGACGGGTATGAGTGGTTCGACTGGGCGCCACCTCATTCAATTCAGGACAAAACCATCGACCCTCTGCTGGCATCTCTGGCGGAGTTTCTTGAACAATAATTCAGACTCGTAGACGAGCAGGGTCCGCTATGCGGACCATTGATAGGAAAGTCCATTACGGTCCGCACAGCGGATCCTACGACTTGGAGATGTTTCCCTCACCCATAATTTCAAAAGGAATGGCGATGCGACTTTGCCGGTTTGAATATCAAGAGAACACTCAATTCGGGTTTTACGACGACAACAATGTCTACCCGATTCGGAAAGTCGCTGTCGAAGTGGGTGTTGGTTCCCCAGAAGCAATGTCGTTGGTTGAGTTACTCCCCAGTGGTGAACACCATCGCACCGTGCTAGATATCGAAGCAAAAATTAATGGCTTGGTCTTAAACAAGACAGGTTTGCCTCATGCGGATGTCAAACTGCTTGTACCGATTCCGAATCCATCAAAACTCATGCTCTTAGCAGGTAACTACTCCAAACACATTGAAGAAGGTGGAGGTCGATCAGAAGAGCGGGAAAAAACGTTTCCGTATGTCTTCATGAAACCTCCTTCGACGACCCTGACACATCCCGGAGATCCGATTCGGATTCCGGTCGGTTCGCCAGATCAAATTGACTGGGAACTTGAACTGGGGGTTGTCATCGGTCGCCGGTGTTCTCAGGTCAGTGAAGAAGACGCGCTGGATTACGTCGCAGGGTATACCGTGATTAACGATATCTCCGACCGAGCATTTCATCCGAATCCGACTCGGTCGGAGCGTCCAAAAGACAGCTTTTTCGACTGGTTGCATGGCAAATGGCACGATACGTTCTGCCCAATAGGGCCTTGCATACTTTCTGCTGCGGAAGTTGACGACCCTCAACAGTTCCGAATGCAATTGAAAGTGAACGACCAAATCGAGCAAGACTCTTCAACCGCCGAAATGGTATTTCCAGTCGCCGCGATCGTTTCTTTCATCTCTGGTTTCGTCACTCTTGATCCGGGAGACATCATTTCCACCGGAACACCAGCGGGTGTTGGGAAGGCGAAAGGCAGATTTCTGCATGATGGAGACCTTGTGGAGGCAAAAATTGAGAAGATCGGTAAGCTGGTGAATCCAGTAGTCTCTTAATCAGCCGTTTTTGCCGATTTTACAACGACCGCTCACCTTTCAAAAAACTGGCGGTGATTCACGTTGACCTGATTCGGTCCTTCTGCGAGATTCCTGCTCCCATCGGAACGAGACCGTTCCAAGACCCCTCAATGAAAAGATTCAAGATTTGGCTCGTGGTCCAACCTGTCTGTTGTTCAACAACAGCCCCGGCCAAACGGAACCGCAAAGGAGTGCAGTGACGTGAAGAAATTTAGTCTGTGGATGACCGCATTCGTGGCTACCGCTGGATTGCTTGTTGCAGTCAACACAGCGTCTGCTCAGGACCAGACGACCGCACATCAGGTCGGACTGATTGACATGGCACACATTTTCAAGAACTACGAAAAGTTCAAAGCTGAAACAGAAGGCTTACAAGCTGCTGCTCAACAGGCAGAAGCCAAAGCGCAGGCGATGGTTGCTGAAATGAAAAATGTTCAGGGCCAGATGCAAGGCTTGACCGCTGGAAGTCCAGATTACAACGCGAAAGAATCTGCACTCATCGAACTTCAAACAAGACTTCAGGCTTTCCAGCAAGTTGAACGACGTGACATCGTTCGTAAGCAGGCTGAAGTCTACAAGAAGATCTATGTCGAAGTTCAGGGAGCTGTTTCGATGTACGCCAAGCACTACAACTACACGTTGATCATGAGATTCAATCGTGAAGACCTTGCGGCTGCTGGCGATCCTCAGAAAATCATTCAGGGAATGAACCGACAAGTTGTCTGGCATCGCCCACAAGATGATTTGACCGATCCGATCCTTCAATACCTGAACGATCAATATAGCCAACAGGCAAAGGCTGGTAACTAGTCAAACCAGTTGATTTGAAATTTCAAAAGGCAGGCGAGTTCAACATGAACTCGCCTGCCTTTTTCTATTTGGAACCTTGGACAGAGTTCTTAGGGGCTAGCTGGGGAGGCAATGGTACTCATCAGTTCTTGAACAATCTCTTCGTCTTCATCTGACATTGTTGTGACAGCGAATGCAATGACGTAATTTCCTTCTTTTTTGACATAGTATTTTTGATTGAAAATAGAATTGTCGATCTCGAACGTGGCCGTTCTCATTAAAAACTCAACATTTCCAAGAGAGACAACTTTTGGGCCACCTTCAAAAGAAAGGTTAAGACTCGAAGACTTCCAAGTTTCTTCCACCGCCTGTAAATAATCAGCTGCAGTTTGAATTCCTGGGTGCCTGATTCTCTCAATCGTACAGATTACACTGGCATTGCTTTTACCCAGTGTTTCTGGTGGATAACGCTGGGCCACGAAGGGCGTATGAATACTCTTTACAGCCGCTCTCATGGCTCCTTTTAGATTTTCGTTCTCCCCTGCCACGGTATCCCCCGCCATCTCCCAAATTTCATCGCTCATTTCCTTTTCAAGATGCCATTCTTCCGGGATCGTGAGTTGAAGATCAAAGTGTTGGTTTTCGTACTCTCGCTCGCTTCGCCAATTTCCTTGGAAATCTGGTACAACTAGTGTTGTGTTCCCGGATGACGGAGCATTTTCAGTTCCCTGCGA
>JAJDEL010000772.1 GCA_029259835.1 Planctomicrobium sp.
TGACCGATCGGTCATTCTGGCAATCGAGTGCCAACCAAAGTGCGCGGGCGTGGTGAAAAATAATCACCGGAAAAATAATACAGAAAGCAAAGAGCGGCCAGATGATTGTATTCATCGGAAATTTGAACCCGACCTTAAGGATGATGAACAGGACGGTCATCGTCGCAGCGGTGATGCCGTAATTGACGTAAACGGAACCGAGGTAGTAGCCGCCGGGACGCGCGATGCGAAGATCACAGTTCGAGCACCGGTCGTTCATCTTCGCAAAGGACTGATACATCTTTCCGACGCCGCACTTTGGGCAGCGCAGTCTCAAAGCTCGAGAAATCAATGTTTCAAACAAGGGGCGAGGAGGCTTGGTAACGGGATCGTCGTGAGTTTCGTTCGCAGAGTTCTCAGATTCGTTCACGAGACACTCCATTCCAGCGGATCGGTTTCAGCTTCACTCGCCCAGGTTTCTAGTCCGGTGAGAGAAGAGGAAATGACCTTTGCCAATTCTTCAACTGCCGGATGTTCCGTCGCGAAATGCCCTGCCAGAATCATGGACGTTTCAAGTGTTCGAGCTTCGAGGCACGCATGGAAGCGAGCTTCCCCTGTCAACAGAACGTCGCACCCAAGTTGTTGGGCATCGCGAAGAAACTCTGCGGCAGAACCACAGGCAACGCCGACATTGGAGACTTTGCAATCAAGGCCACCGACGTATTGCAGATGTGGAACTTTGAGCACGGTTTTCACGCGGTCGAGGAATTCTCCGAGCGTCATCGTGCGTTTCAGCTTTCCGTAGCGCCCGCTGCCAGAATCGGCGGAGAGTTGTTCATTTTCATTCAGGCGAATCGGAGCAACCGAACTGAGACCGAGATCGTTCGCCAATCGTTGATTGATTCCTAAGGATGCACTGTCGAAAGCGGTATGCGGACTGTAAACCGCAACGCCACTAGCGATCAATTCGAGCAGCATCTTGCCTTCACTGCTACTGGACGTCAGCTTTTTCAGAGGACGAAACATGATCGGATGGTGAGTGACGATCAGTTCCGCTTCCTTCTCAATCGCCTCAGCAGCGACATCGGGAGTCAGTGTCAGGCAGGTCATGACCCGATGAACCGAAGCGTCTTCGTCACCGACAAGCAGACCGACGTTATCCCAATCCTCTGCGAGTTCCAAAGGCGCAAACTCTCTCAAGAACTCGACAATGTTCGTCAGCTTTTGCGGCATGTGTTCACTATGCTTTCAAATCAAATCGTTTTGTGAAGAACGAAGTCTCTCGTGCAGTGACAGCGAGAGGTTATCTCGCATCTCTGCCACAAATTCCAGTCGACATGGCTGGATTGTCAATTTTGACATCTTGTCTTCTCATCGCCTTCGAGTCTTCTTGCTCGTAAGCCGTTTGGGTGCTAGCCTCGGATGTTTTTTTGTTCCCTCGTGGTTCAAATAGAAATCGACTTTCGTCCCGGTTTCTCATTCGTGTCAATTTGTGCCGATCTGTGGCTGGCGATCGCTTATCGAACAGTGGTGAGTTCGGTATCCTCTATGGTCACGATCTGTTCTTTTCCGAACCTCAACTCATCTCAGGTTGATTTATGATTCATTCAAAATTCGCGACCATTGGCTTCAGTTCCGCTGTTCTTCTCGTTGCACTGCAATTGTCTGTCTCGGCAGGTGACAAGGTTGGTGTTGGAGTCAATCCGATTGATGGGGCAACTGTTCTCTTTGACGGGTCGCGGGAGATGCTCGACGAAAAATGGACATACTGGAAAGGTCCGCGGTTCGCATCTTCTCTGCCGATCAAATGGAAGATTGTTGACGACCCTGTTGATGAAGGAACCGTGATGATGACGGATGATCCAGTGGCTGCCGGAGGGAAATACGGAACGGCGGACATTGTCACAAAGCAGAAGTTTCAGGACTTTCGGCTGCATGTCGAATTCCTTGTTATGAAGCCAGGCGGGAACAGTGGAGTGTACTTGCAGAATCGCTACGAGATTCAAGTTCTCGATGGAGACAAAACCAGCCATGGCATGGGAGCGGTCATCAACGAGACGCCTTCTCCGTACGAAGCCTACAACGGCGTCGGGAAATGGAATGCGTACGACATCACCTTTCGCGCTGCTCGCTTCAAAGATGGGAAACGTTCGGAACTGGCGATGGTGACAATGTACTTCAATGGTAAGAAAGTGCATGTCAATCAGAAAATTCCCCAAGTCTGGGGTGGACCATTTTCCGGGCTAGATGGCGGCAACGACGGCGGACGCGGCATCACCGACGTTCCTGGTGGTCTCAAGCTGCAATGTGAAGGTCACGACGTTCGTTACCGGAACATCTGGATCAAGGTACTCGACTTAAAGAACGCTGAGACGGACCTTACTGTTGGAAAATAGCGTGTCTTTCCACTGTCGATCTGTTCATTGTTGCAATATTGCTAGTGACTTTTTAGTGCTAATCGCCGTAGAATTCGTGTCGGGTTGATTCCTCTTAGCAGGGAGTTCGAGATGGCATTAGAAGTCGAGCGTAATCTTCGTCGCTTTAATGAGATCGTCCGTGGTCGCATTCGAAAAGATTTACGGAAGTTCGTGAATCACGGAGAAATGATCGGTCGTAAGGGGCGTGAGACTGTCAGTATTCCTGTGCCGAACATCGAAATTCCGCACTTTCAGCATGGTCAAAAAGGGTCCGGCGGAACCGGTCAGGGCGAAGGTGATGTCGGGCAGCCGGTCGGCAGCGGACAAGATGAAGCTGACGGTCCAGGGATCGCTGGTAACGAACCGGGTCGCCATATTCGCGAAGTTGAAGTGACGCTCGACGAACTCGCAGAAATGCTTGGGGTGGAGTTGGAGTTACCGAATATCGTTCCAAAGGGGCAAGATTCAATCAACTCCGTCAAAGACAAATATAACACGATTTCTCGAACCGGTCCGAATTCTCTTCGCCATTTCAAACGGACTTACAAGCAGGCACTCAAACGGCAAATTTCGAGTGGGACTTACAATCCCAAGCGGCCCATGATTATTCCGGACCGTGAGGACGAGCGCTACCGCAGTTGGACCTCTGTTCAACTTCCTCAGGCCAATGCGGCAATTCTTTACGTCATGGATGTTTCCGGGTCGATGACCGATGCGCAAAAAGAGATCGTCCGAGTCGAATCATTCTGGATCGATACCTGGCTGAAGAGTCAGTACGACGGCATTCAGCGGCGCTATATTGTTCACGATGCTGTCGCTCATGAAGTTGACGAGGATACGTTCTATCGCACTCGCGAATCAGGTGGGACTCGAATTTCATCTGCGTATGAGAAAGCTGTTTCGATCATCTCCCGCGATTTTCCGCCCTCCGAGTGGAATATCTACATCTTCCAGTTTTCAGATGGAGATAACTGGGGAGAAGACAGCAAGCAATGTACAGAGTACCTCGTCGAACGGCTGTTGCCGGTGTGCAATCTTTTTTGTTACGGACAAGTGCATAGTCCCTACGGAAGCGGCGAGTACATTAAGGATCTCCGAAAACTGACCGACGAACATGAGAATCTGATCCTCAGTGATATCGGAACGAAAGAAGGAATCTTCGATTCCATCAAGACTTTCCTGGGAAAAGGACGATAACCAGAATCTACGAGTTTCAATCGAGTCGATACGATCCTCCAAAACTGCAGGCCAGACATTGCCAACGAATGAAGAAGCAAGTGAAAGTGTTTTGTTGGCGAGGTCGCGCGAACTTGGCGCAGCGCTGAAGAGGCATGATCGGAAGCTGGTCTTTGCTGAAAGCTGTACCGCGGGGCTGTTGGCTTCTTCTCTGTCATGCATCCCTGGGATTTCAAGCTACTTTTGCGGATCGATGGTGACATATCGCAACGCTTCCAAGTCTGAATGGCTCGGTGTCGATGAAGAGGTCTTGAGTTCCCCCGAGATTGGTCCAGTCTCTGAAATTGTTGCTGCACAGATGGTAGTTGGAGTGCTTGGAAAGACTCCAGAAGCGGATATTGCCGTCTCTGTGACTGGGCATCTTGGGCCAGACGCACCTGAGAGTTTAGATGGAGTCGCGTTTCTGGCCCTCCTGTTTCGCGAAGCCAAGTTGCCGCAAGTGACCAAGCTTGCTCTAGTTGAGTCCGGGGCAGGCAAAGCCGCATTGCGACGCGAACGACAGATCGACGCTGCAATTCAGGTGATGCAAACGGTTCTTGTCGAAATTGATCGGTTTTTGTGAAAATTCTTTCTGAATGACTGAACGAATTGGTGAGATCCTAAAATTAGATTCGGTCCGAATCACAGCATTTGTGGACCTTTCTACTCCGTGATGCTTTTAGTGAACTAGATTTAAAAACGGTTTAGTAGCACTTCCCCTCCGCCTAAACAGCAATTGATTGATTGATGAGCCACAACAAGGATGACAATCTGTCTCTGGACCCTTTGCAGAAAGAATTGCAAAGCAAAGATGAGATCATTTCTGCGCTCACCGCACAATTGGAAGGTACCGCCGACCAACTTGATCGCTTACAACGCTCTGGTGTTCGCAACAATGAAAGAGAATCATCTGGTCGACCTGGAATCGGATTAACCGGACAAGTTGAGGCGGCACTCGAATATATTGACGAACTTGATCCGGCCACGCATTTTCAGCGGCTCGAATCGGGAATTGATCAAATACTCGAAATGCTTTCTGGAAGGTCATTCTCAGAGTTGCCTGAACAGAACGAAACGGATGAAGCTGACGAACCTTCAGACAACGATTTTTGGAATGCGACTAAAGAGCGTTTACTTGAAAGTGAAGAAAACTCTGAGGCAGAAGATTACAGTGATTCATCCTCCCTTGAACCAGGATCCCATTGCGGAGATGAAGTTCAGAAAACTTCACCTGCAGTACGAGTCATCCCGCCCTCTCTCGCAGAACCTCCAAAGCCAATCGAAGACATTGAAGACCCAGTTGCCCTGGAAGAAGCTGTCACCGAACGAGATTCTTACATCGTCAGTTTAATTGCCCGGTTGCGAACCGTAGAAGAGGCA
>JAJDEL010000773.1 GCA_029259835.1 Planctomicrobium sp.
CTATGGGTTCCAATGATGATTGGCATGAGTTTCATGCTTGCCCTCTCTGTTGGAGTATTGAAATCGTTGATTCTGTCGTGCTACGTATGGATCACGCTGCGTCATTGCCAGGTCATCGAATCGGGACCGTTGTGGGACATCACTCGACGACTGCAACAGCAATTGGACTGCAATCATAAAATTACAATACTAAAACGATCCGGTAACCACGAACCGGCAGCGTGCGGCATTTGGAACTGGCGAATCCTTGTCCCAGAAAACTTAATGCAGCGATTACCAGCTAATGAAATCGAAGCCTTAATCGCACACGAGTTGGCACATCTCCAGCGGCGCGACCCGTTTTGGGGCTGGCTGTTTCAACTGATAAAGATTTGTTTTTTCTGGCAGCCGTTGAATTTCCTGGCCGTGAAACAATGGCGCATCGCTGCCGAACATTGTTGTGATTCACAAGCGGTCAACTCCGGAATTGACCGGCTGACGTTAGCACGCTGTCTGACAAGTATTGCCTCATGGAAACTGACATCGCAACCAGCAATTGGAGTCGGTGTTTCAACGACAACGCTCGGTCAGCGTGTCGAAAGTCTGGTCGATTCGGCCTCTCACCAAGACAACTGGAACACCGGCTGGAGACGCAACCTACGTAGGCTGTGCGGGGCTTCCCTGATGACAGCAACTGTTCTACTCGTCCCACGAATGAGTTGGACTTCAGAGCCGGTGGAAGAGGTGCCTGCGGAAGCAATCGAGACTGGAACTGCATCGACGTTCGATGATGACTCCGCTTCAATTCCCATCGATTCAACACCGCTCACGACACCGTCAACGACTCAACAGAATTTCTCGAAGGAGAACCGACTCCAGTCAACTGGTCCCAAGAAGCCCAATGAAAACTCACTGGTTTCAGAAGTCGAACAAGTCGCTACCGACCTCAGCTATGCACTCACACTACTTGGCGAACAGGAACAAGACGCAGAAATCATCGCCGCCATCTCATCGCTGCAACAGCGGGTCGTTCAATTGAAGGAACGTTCCGCAGCATTAGGCAACCTACCTGAAACGTCAACGACCGAACTCGTTCGTGACCGAACGGAATCGGCTCACGAATCTCCCACTCAACCCTTTGGAGGATCAGAATGAAGAAATTTTCACGACCACATATAAAAGAGGCATTTTTTATCGCGATCACACTGGTCGCGACGTCACCTGTCATCGTCGCTCAGGGTGTCGAGATCGACTTCGTTGCAGACCAGGAAGCACCGGCGAATGCGGAGCCAGCTAAAAAGGTTAAGCAGAAACCAGCGGAAGAAAATCTCGAAGGACTGTTTTTCTACCAAGGAGGAGTGGATAAGACTCCTTCCGCAAATAAAGCGACAGGGAATACATCAAACCGAAATTTAATAGGTGAGGATACCGAGCCTGCAGCGGTAGACCCCGCACCACTCGCCAGAAAGACGACAATACCAACAGACTCGAATATCATGTATTTTGATAAGGCTGACAGTGTAGCCAAGCAACCTAGCAAAAAGAACACTGCAAATGATTTTGGAGCCATTATCAAGCAGCTGTTCCCCGACGCGAAACTCGAAATCGTTCCGATCCAAGACTCAGCCATCTTCCTGCGTGGAACAGTGGGAACCGCTGAAGAAGTTGAGCAGGTGGAAAAAATCGCCGAGGAGTTTTGGCCTTCGGTACATAATTATGTGAAGTCGAAGGAGACACTGCGCGGTGCGATGACAAATCCAATGCGTTCCTCAGGAATTCGGCAAAAAAATGGAGCCGTCTATGGTCTGAGAGCTGATACACCCGATGGCACTGTGATCGGAATTCTCGGACCGCCACATCTTCCGAATCCAACGCCAGCAAACACCCCAAATCGAGCGCCGGTTCCTCCTGCTCAGCAAAGCGCGGCAAACCCACCCGCACCTGGCTCCCCGGCGAGCAGGTTCAGAGCTCCAGTTGACAAACTTCGCCTACCCATGCAGTACTCGCAACAGCAAGCAAGTAGTCCTAAGCCAGCAGAGGCAAAACCACTCCAGCCTCAATATACGCTACGGGGGCCTAACAGAATGGTCGCACCTGCAAGCGGTCAACCAGCATACGCTCTTCGCAGCACACAGAATTCGCCACGTAGCGTTCAAACAATTCAGGCAGACGTCCGTGCGCTGCATAAAGATGTGAAACGTTTAATCGACCTTTTGGAAAAACGAGAGAAGTCAAAGCAAAAGAATAGCAGCAAAGATCCAAAGACTTCTCAAATCCCAAAGCAAGGCAAAGCCGTTTTGTTTTTCACTGCGGACTGGTGCGGGCCGTGTCAGACAATGCAGCCAATTGTTCAGAAACTGACGCGAGAAGGCTACTCAATCTTCTCTGTTGATATCAACAAGGATCAGAAACTTGCCAGAGAATATGAAATTACAGTACTCCCAACGTTCCTGCAAATTAACAATGGAAAACTCGTTCCCGGTAGTCGACATATGGGAGCGCTTGGTGAAGCGGAAATAAGAAAATTCGTGGGAGAAATCGCCAACAGCAACTCAGGCTATGACGCATTTGCACCGGCTGAAAAGAAGAGCCCAAACCTTGATCCATTCTCGTCCAGCGAAGCGGCAATGTCCGAAGCAGCGAATGACCCGTTTGCACCGGATGAAGCGAAGGGGGCCGAGCTTGATCCGTTCTCGACCAGCAAAGAGACAAAGTCCGAAGCAGCGAATGACCCGTTCCAGTATCTTGGAAAAACTGGAAAGGAAATCACCGAACGTATTTTTCAAGACTTGAGAAATGGCCTCGTAAAGATTGAAGTTCGAGCAGACAAGAACGGTGAAAGCGACACGAAAAACGCGACTCTCCATTATGGGACTGGCTGTGTTCTAGAAGTTTCCAAGGATCAAAACAATACCGATGACCCATATGATTATGCATTCATTCTCACCTCTGCACTTGGTTTGAAAGATCAAGGCGGCCATCCATCCATTCGAGTCTCTTTCCCCAACCAGAACGGAGAAGGAATCGTCTATGAAGGTGGTAAAGTTGAAGTCGTAGGGTCAAAGACATCCCCTAACTTGGCAGCCTTAAAAGTGAAACTCGCTCCGAATCACAAACCTTCAATCCTACACACGTTTACGAAAAAACAAGAACTGAAAATTGGTCAACCAACCGGCTGGTGGGGCTTCGGCTTGAAGGCTGAAGAAACCATGTGTCTTTCAGGAGAAATTGCCAGCATCGACAAATACGAGGGGTTTTCCAATTTTCAAATTTCAGGAGCAATCGCCAGAAGGGGAATGACTGGTGCTCCGGTCACGAATGAGAAAGGAGAAGTGACCGGCATCGTTGTGGCTGTTGATGCTCAAAATCACGAAACTGTCTGCACTCACGCTGGCGTCGTTCTTCAATTTTTGGATTACTACAACGTTCCTTATTCATTGAAGAAGTCAAACGAAGTCAGTCTGCACCAGGAAGAGCCGGTTCCTAACCCACTCCCTGTTTATTGATTACCTTCCAATCAGTCGAGTTAAACGTGTTTTCACTGATTCGTTCCTTAGAGCCTGTTTTAAATATCGATTTTCTAATGTGTCAACCGCAGTAATGGAATGCCATGAGTCCCAAACGCTGCGAAAACAGCCGTTGTGAACAAAGTAATTGTAGTTGAAGTGTGTGGGATCTGAATATTAAAACACTCTCTTAGGCGAAAATGTTTCTTAAACGAGGACACGAAAGAAATCTGTGACAATCTGTAACATTCGTTTCAATCCGTGTTCCATTTTTCTTTGCAAATTTCCGTTCAACGAAATTGGACTGCCAAACAAGTTGACAAC
>JAJDEL010000774.1 GCA_029259835.1 Planctomicrobium sp.
AGTGCCGCGTTGCGGCAGTGACAGGAATTTTCAGAGAGGCTCTCAGCACAGTCTTTCTGAATTCTGCTCCTTCAATCCTTAATCTGAAAGAGTTGCTTGAGGGTTTTGAGCATGCCGGTGGGTGGTCCGGTGCGGGCTTCGTCTCGAAGTGTCTCAAGTGGCGGATGCAAGAGTTTGTTGACGACTCGCTGAATTGTCTTCTCGATACTTTCTCGTTGGCGTTCGTCGAGATCAGGTAATTTCCGGAAGAGAATTTCCAGTTCCTGCCGGCTGATCTCATGCCAATGTTCACGCAACTGTTTAATAATCGGGCCAGTCGCTTTGTGGTAGATCTCGTGCATGAACTTATTGGTTTCTTCCTCGATAATCAAATTCGCCTTGGCGATTGCAGACGCCCGCTTTTTGCGGTTCGTCTCACAAGTCGCTTCCAGATCATCGATGTCATAAAGGAAAATTCCGTCGTCAATTTTGCTGACGCCAGGTTCGACGTCGCGTGGTGCTCCGAGGTCCAGAATAAAGATCGTACGAGGGCCCGTTTTATTTCGAACCTGTCGAATCTCATCGACGGTCAAAATTGGTTGCTGGGCACCGGTCGTGCTGACGATCACATCGGCAATGCCGAGTGATTCTTGAAGATGATCCCATTCGCGGGCTTCACCGGAATGCTCGTTTGCCAGTTTTTTTGCGCGCTCGAAGTTGCGGTTACAGACGATGATTCGTTTGACTCCCTCGTCCTTGAGATAGGTCAGGGTTTCGGATGCCATTTCTCCGGCACCGAGAATCAGGACTGTTTTATCATCGAAGCGGTCGAAGATACTCTTCCCAAAATCACCGACGGCTACGCTGGCAATCGAGACGCGACCTTCGGAGAGTTTCGTCTCCGTACGGACTCTTCCTGAAACAGCTAACGCACGCTGGAACAAAGCATGTGTGAGCGGGCCGTTCGCGGAGGTCTCCGTGGAGAGGTCGTAAGCGGTCTTGATTTGACTGACAATCTGGGTCTCGCCGAGAACCATACTGTCGATGCTTGAGGCAACCTGAAAGAGATGACGCACAGCGTCTGAGCCTTGTCGCTCTAGCAAATCGTTGAAGAATTCGGTTTTCGGAACCTGATGAAAATCAGAAAAGAACTGTGCTAAATCATCGTGACTTGGTGCATCGGCAGGGTCTTCTTGAGCTGTGTAAAGTTCGATGCGATTGCAAGTTGAGATGACCACGTATTCTGATTTTGGAAATCGCACCTGTAATTCATCGTAGGCGCGGACCACATGATCGGACGACGGAAACGCAAGGCGCTCCCGCAGACCGAGATCTGCCGTTTGATGGTTACAGAAAACAACTTGAACGTTCATAGCTTGAGCGCTCTACCTTAAATCAATTCGCGGGCATGAATGCTGTCCGCGCTTAAAAATTTAATTGTTAATAATGTCGCTAACAGAAACAGACAGGCGAGAACTGTTCGCCAAGCGACCAATCGACCGGTTGCGTTTTTGGCGACCAGAAGCCAACCGAAGAGAAGCGTCATCGCGATCCAAATTAATGCATTCGCAACAAATGCAACGTTGATCAAACTGACTGGCTGTTCAGAACCTGCTGAGAGATAGGACATCCAAAGTCCAGTAATCATGCCGAGAGTCAACAGCGGAACCGAAGTCACAATCAGCCACCAGTTGATTCGGTTCAGCCGTTCCAGACTCAACAAGTGCAGCGCTGGGAGTTCAGCTTTTTTATGCTTGAGGCGATTATGCTGAAGGAGGTACATCACACTAATGACCAAAGCGAGAAGGACTCCAAAAATCCCGAAGATCCAGAACGAGGCATGCACCATGCTCCACTGATAGGAAATCTCGACACGAGGATTAGGTTGATCGCTGACAAAATGGGATGAAGCAACCAACAACAATGCAAGCGGCAACACAAATATGCCCATCGACAGTGAGCGGTCCCATGTTTTGATTCCCAAATAAAACGCAATCGCCAACCAAGCGAAAACAAGCACCCAATCTTGAGTCGATGCCAAAAGTGGCGGTAAATCAGTCTGTCGGCTTCGTTCGACCAAGTAGATTGTCTGCGCAAACAGGCCTGCGACTGTGAGTCCAATAGAAGACCACAGCAACGTACGGCTCTGACGTAGGAACTGAGTGAGTTCCAAAATCAGCGCGCCTGCGTAGCTTGCGAAAAAACAGAGAATTGTAACGTTTTGAAGTTGCATATGTTTTCAGCCAAACACTTTGCGTACACCATCAAGTGTATGGCAAAACGTGCAGGATCGTAAACTGTCTCGCGGACTGTCCGCCGCAGAGCGTGAACATCCGTCTCATAGCGCCATTTTGAATCAACATTCCTAAAAAACAGCCTATCCTTCCTATTCTGTGTTGTCACGCTGAGGTATCGAGAATTGAATGTGATTAGGAAAAATTCTGGTTGATCAGACGGAATTGCCGTAGAACGGGAGCCAGTTGACTCGATTCGTTATATGGAGACAGGATTCTCACTACTCATCTTTAGACCACTCACGGAGGATGGTCATGCCTGAGCGGCCTGCTGTAGATTCACGAAATCTGACAAAGAAGCAATTCTATTTTCTGGGGCGCAAGCTGGGATGTTTCTCAAAGCGTCCCGTCTTGGATCTTGGGTCGGACGGAACCTGGACAGCGGAAGTGGCTGGACGTGGCGGAGCGATTCAAGGGATTGTTGACCAGGCAGCAGACGATCTTCCTGAAGTGATTACTGTAGGATCTCCAACCGGCTCCATCTCACAAGATGTGCATTCGATTCATCGAATTCTTGTTCGGGATCTCAGTCTCTTCGAAAACAACGAGGTGACACCTGAAACGACGATTGCACTCGCAAACCTTCTTTCGTGTTTGAAACCGCGTGGACGCATGGCGATTCCGATCGCCGACCCAGAGGGAACTGAACACCAGCTGTGGACGGAACGATTGCAAGGATTTCCTGGACGTTTGACAACACGCGTTTACAAAACAGGGTTGTTCGATAAGCTCACGCTAATGTTTCTCTTTCGCGGAAAGCATGAGATTCCGGTTCTCGAATTTACAGTCGAGCGGAAGCCGATCTCTCGGCTCGAATGGCACAAACTCGCCAGAGAAATCGTGATGCAACGGATGCAAAAGTCTCCGGCAGCAGCTTGAGAACGCATTGTTCTTGAACTTGACTGGGGGTAGCCCGGTGCGAAATGTGCAACTCCCCCCGGTGGATCACCGGGGGCTAAATTGGGTTGTTCCCGTGGAATGCCGAATTTGCTTAGACATCTTGACGCGGCAGACTCACTGAGAAATGAGGCTACAGCGATTCACGTAGATCCAAAACTTGCGACTTGAGGGTGACGTCTTTCGTGTTTTCGGAGAGTTGGCTGAGAAGCTTCACGAGCTGTTGCTTCTGGCTTG
>JAJDEL010000775.1 GCA_029259835.1 Planctomicrobium sp.
CCGGCGATCAAGTATTTGCTTTCGTTGTCTTTGTGCAGGCAGTTTAGTTTCCGAAGCGTGTCGATCAGGATGGACCCTTCGACCAGATAGCCAACATCGGTCCTCGCCGTTGCAACGACCAGACCATCGCACGACCACTCCCGGTTCATTTGCCGATGAAACCGGGCTTCGTATGCCAGCACCTCGCCGCGCGGATCCATTTCAAGTCCGTAGTACGGGTTCAGCTCCGGGCCGGTGCTAAAGAAAATCTCCACACGGTCGGAGCCGATCACCTTGTCCATCGCGTCGGCTCCATCGCCCAGCACGATGTCCGCGTCGGTGACGTCAAACCGGAAATACAGCCGCTCCTCATTCCACAAGGCGCGGAATTCAGTCGCGGGCGGATCACGCTTGGTCCAGGGAAACGAAAAGTCCGTCAGAACATGAGCCAACTGCCAACTCGGGTCATGCCCGTGCCCATCGATCACAATGGAATCGACTGCTTCAAGTCGCCTTGCTTCATAAACTTTCGATTGCTGATGAGACGATAGCATTGCTAACCTTGCTTGATGATCGTAGTGCCTTGTCAGGCTTTAAATTGAGGGTTGGCATCGTGATCGACCGCTCCGTTGTCGCTATATTTCGATGGCTCAACCCAATTTTTTAACTGTGACAGACCAGTAGCTTGTGATTTACCACGGCGGTAGTGCCAGCGTCCCGCCGTCCAGTGTCAGGATCGTGCCGTTGATGTAACCGGCGTCGTCGCTGAGCAAGAAAGCGGCAGCCTTGGCGACATCCGCCGGTTCTCCCAGCCGCCGGACAGGGATCTTCTCTGCTACTTCAGTGTAGAGTTCATCAATCGGTTTGTCCCAGCCCTGACAGGAAGCGGCAAGCATCGGAGTCTTGATTGTCCCGGGGCTGATCCCAACCACTCGCACAAGGCCGGCGTAATCCGTAGCCAAACAACGGATGATCGCTTCCGAAGCCGCCTTCGATGCGCAGTAAACGGCATGTTGCGGAAACCCGATCTGCGACGCGACTGAAGTCGTCACCAGAAACGTGCCTCCACCGGCATCACGAAGAGCCGGAATGCCGCACTTCGCCGTCAGCAGAACGCCTTTGACATTCACTCCCATGACCTTGTCCCAGATTGCGTCGTCGAACTCCTCAGCTGTCCCTTTGCCCCACGCACCGGCGTTGCAGTGGATGGCATCAATTTGACCGAACGTCGATTGCGCGCACTCAACGAGAGCGTGAACGTCGCTCTCGCTGGTGACATCGCAGTAAATGAACTTCGCCCGGTCGGTACGCGACAGTTCCTTTTCTAACGCTTCTCCTTCGGTTTGTTGAATTGAAGAGAACACCACCCTGGCTCCGCGCGCTACGAATTCGCGAGTGCATGCTTCGCCAATGCCGGATGTGCCTCCGGTGATGATGATCGTCTTATTTTTGATGGACATGATGCCTACTGTTGCTCAATTCTAGGTTTTGTAGTTGAATTTATTCTAAAGGAGCGACAACGGAGCGGCTTATGTCGAACACCTTCCCAATCTCAAGCCTTGACAAGGGACTACTGTTGCTCAATGTGAATAATGAAAGTTGCGTCAATGTGGTCACCTGACATCTCGGCGCGATTCAATCGCACGGTCGACCATGCGATGAAAGTCGTTGGCAGGGGCGTATCCAACCTCTCGCTTCGCACGAGAGATATCAATCGAGAACGAATGGTATTGCGCGTTGGGAATCTCAACTGTAGGGATGCCAAGATTCCCAGACACGTAGTCTGCCGCCTGGCGGTATTGGAAAGGCTCGGGCGCTGCGATGTTGTAGTCCCGTCCGATCGCCTGCTTGTTGTCGAGAACGCAATCAAAAGCGTGTAACACGTCATCGAGATGGACAATGTGCCGAGTCAATGGCTTGCCCGATCCACCTATGAGCACAGGAACTCGTTCCTGTTCATTCTTGACCAGTTCCAGCACATCAGGCGGAACTTCACCGAAGCCGTGTCCCGCTTCCGCTGGATTCACGTTCTGCAGAAGTGAGAAATGATTCAACAGGTCGTCGCTGTCGAAAACCCAGGACGAGCGGAGAATCGTCGATGGGACTCCATACTGAATTTCATATTGACGCGTCATCGTTTCTTCCATGACTTTGGAGAACGCATAGTATCCAGGGTAGGCAGCCAGCGGAGTCTCCTCATTGACTGGCTGGGGATGCGGATAGAACCAGATTCCTTGAGCCGCGTCTCCGCTCAGCAGGATGAATTGTCGTACGCTGTTAGAAAAGCGGCACGCTTCGAGGATATTGAATGTGCCGCGAATGCTGACATCGAAGAACGTGTCCGCGTCCTCCTTTGCCGTTGCCAACTGAATGACAATGTCCGCGTCTCGCATGACTTCCTGACAGTCTGTCCCCTGAGCAACACTCCCGGTAACGCAGGTGACATGGTCTCCAGAGATGGGGCTTCGATGAACCAGAGCGCGCACCAGATGCCCCTGTCTGCCGAGTCGTTCGATAAGACGACGACCGATTTTTCCTGAACCGCCAAAAACAGCGATCATCGCCATGAACTTACCTTTCCTCGCGTAATCTATATTGAAGCCGTTCATATTGAAGTCCATCCCGTCGTTGCTCAATGGCCAAGTGCGTCAATCTGATTATGAAACCTCGTCAGTCTCAATTCTCTCCGTGTCATCGAGACGAAAATCCATAATCTGATTGACACGAAACGCTATTGATGTCGCTACATCGATCACCCATCATTAGGACAATTGACCGAACGACTAAAGGAAATTCCCATGCACGTGAAAATACTTTGGCTTTTGTTTGTAGCAAATAGTTTGCTTCTCATCGTCGGCGAGTGTTTCGCGGCTGACGAACCATCCCTGCCGCTGAAGGCCGGCATCATCGGCTGCGACGCCCATGCTTTACCATGGACGAAGATTCTTAACGATCCCAAGGCGTCCGGCGAATTAGCTGACATGGTCGTTGTCGCCGCGTACCCAGGCGGCAGCCCCGATATTCCACACAGCGTCGAGCTGTTGAATAAGAGTGTCGGGCCGATGGTTGAGTTGGGAGTTGAGATGGTGGACTCGATCGACGAGCTTCTAAAAAAAGTCGATGTGGTGATGATCCTGAGTATCGACGGACGACCGCATCTGGCACAGGCTCGCGAAGTGTTCGAAGGGGGCAAGCCTGTTTTCATCGACAAGCCGATCGCCGGTTCGCTCACCGACGCGATCAAGATCTTTCGACTTGCAAAGAAGCACGACGTTCCTTGCTTCTCAAGTTCATCGCTGCGATTCGCGAAGCGAACAATCGACATTCGTGATGATCCGAAACTGGGCGAGGTCGTCGGCTGCGATCAGTTTGCTCCTTGTTCGCTGGAACCGCACCATCCCGATTTTTTCTGGTACGGCATTCACGGTGTCGAGCCGTTGTTCACAATCATGGGGACCGGATGCGTGTCGGTGACGCGAGTTCACACCGAGGGAAACGATGTTGCTGTCGGTGTCTGGAATGATGGACGGATCGGTACCTTTCGAGGCATTCGACAGGGCCAACGCGGTTACGGTTCGACGGTCTATGGCACAAAGGGCATTGTTCCCGGTGGGACGTTCGACGGCTACGAACCGCTCATCGTTGAGATCGTTAAGTTTTTCAAGTCAGGCAAATCACCTGTCAGCGAAGCGGAGACGCTGGAAATCTTCGCGTTCATGGAAGCAGCCGACGAGAGCAAGCGCCAAGGCGGATCCCCCGTGATGCTCGAAAGTGTGATGAAGAAGGCGAAACAAGCGACTACCGAGTAAAACGGTTCGTCTTCAACTGGCAGACAATTTCAACCAACAAGGAGTACAACGATGAACCATAACTCTTCCAATGCTTCGCCAAACCGATCCTCGCGACGAGAGTTCTTCAATCAAACTGGCAAGGTCGCAGCTGGTGCGGCACTGGCGAATGTTGTCATTCCGAAGGTACATGCCGCCGAGGATAACACGATTCGACTTGCCTTGATCGGCTGCGGCGGACGCGGCAGCGGTGCAGTCGCCAACGCGATGAATTCCGACCACGGACCGGTCAAGCTCGTTGCGATGGCA
>JAJDEL010000776.1 GCA_029259835.1 Planctomicrobium sp.
CACTTGGTTCGCAGGTGGGATGGTACTCCTCAGGTCCGGTTTCATCCTCTGGGAAACCTCAAACGTATTGCACCATTACCGAACTGACCAACACGTCGCAGCGTCGCTGGCGATCTTCGCGTCACTTGCAACTCTGTTTTGGTACGTACTGCAACTCACAGCATTCAACGATTAGTTGAATCACGAATCACGAAAATAAAAAGCCCGGCATTTTGAAAATGCCGGGCTTTTTTCACATGACACATGAACTGTTCAGAGTTTCTCAGCGGCTGATGCAGTACAATGATTCCTGCCGTTTGCCGTCGGATTCTGTTGCACTACGGTAGAAAATTTGACTGTTGCAAATCGCTGGTGTCGCAAAGCAAACATTCCCGAGTTTGTTTTTCGAGATGACAGTGAACTCGTCCGGAGAGGCGCCAATGACAAATGTCTCTCCACCTTCGTTCGTGACATAAATTCGGTTGTCAAATAAAATTGGCGACGCGGAAAACGTCCCGCCCAGGCGTCCTTTCCAGATTTCTTCGCCAGTCGTAGCGTCCCAGCACATGGCGACTCCGGCGTCAGTCACGCCATAAAGTTTGCCCTCTTTCACCAGCATTGATGGAACATAAACGCGAACACCGTTTTCCCATTCCACTTTCCCAGAGCCATCAGTTCGTACCGCAGCGATGTGATTCTTGGGATACCCACCACTGGTGTAGATCAGATTCCCATTCGTAACGGTCGAAGTGACACACTCGGTCGTTGCCCCTTCGATTTCCCAGTTCTCTTTCCCGGTCAGAGGATCGAGACTGGTCACGAGTTCGCAGCCGGTCATCAGCAATTGAACTTTTCCGGAAGTTTCAAGGAGGATCGGAGATGGGTAATTCGGCATCTTTGGGCGATCTCGCTTCCAGATGATTTTCCCTGTCGAACGTTCCAATCCGGCGATGGCGCCTCCCGATTTATTATCCGCAGAGACGATGACCAGATTCTCATACACAACCGGCGAAGATCCAAACCCCTGATGGACAACATAGTCGCTAATTTTCTGTTGCCAGAGAATTTCACCAGCAAGTGAGAGAGCGGACGTGTACATCGCATCATCATGCAAGAAATTGATAAACAGTCGCTCGCCATCACAGGCAGGCGTTGAGGATGCTTGCGTTCCTTTTTTATTTCGCGGTGGCGTTGCTTTGCCTTCGTGTACGATCGTTTCCCAGCGGGACTTCCCGGTCTTACGGTCAAGGCAAAGCAGGAGCCGCTGTTCTTTTTCATCAATGGAAGTCGCCAGAAAAACCTGATCACCGATCACCGTTGGCGAGCCATGCCCTTTGCCTGGAATATCTGCCTTCCAGGTGATGTTCTGTTCCACACTCCACTCGACAACAGGATCTTGATCGGGATTAGCGTGCCCGTTTCTTGTCGGACCTCTCCACCCAGACCAGTCCGTATCGGCGGCGTTGACCTGTAGTAATGGAACCAAGAGTAGCGAGCACACGATCACAAGCTGTCTCAGGGGAACAGTGGCAAGAGGTTCAATTAAAAAACGGCGACGAAAAATGGCATCAAGCATTGGGAAATTCCAACTGGTGAAAGTATTGATCATGTTGTGGTGGACAGTATCGCAATTGAACAGAGTCCACGAAAGGGTCTGATGAAATTCAACTCCCAACTTGGCTGGAGTGGCTTGGCAGAAAACCGGTGCCCTGTCCACATCGCGAAGCAGGGTGGACATGAATCAACGTTGCCGGAGCAACCACATGCCCATCCTGCTGACGCGATATGGGCATGGCACATTGTTACGGTTTAACGACAATTTCTCTGCGCGGCTCTGACTTGAAATCAGCAGTCTTGAATCCATGAACGGTGACGAAGTTTCAAACATCAGTGAAGACAATAAGAAAGGACCGGCTTTGACTGATGGGAAAACTTCAAGAATAATCGTTGACACACAGTACCTAGTCTCATAAAGTATCTTGCCTCGCAGCTAATAATGGAGAATGCTATGGAAACACCTATTCAGGGAAATCAGGTTCGGGGACACCTCGACACGATGATTCTGTCTATTCTGGAACATGAAGAGTCACACGGCTTTGATATTGTCAAACGGCTCGAACAGGCAGGGGAAGGATCGCTCAAACTTAAGGAAGGGACGATTTATCCTGTTCTGTACCGTATTGAAGACGCAGGACTCGTGAAAGCGAAATGGGAAAAGAACAATTCCGGACGCAAAGGACCGCGACGGAAAATCTATTCGCTGACAAGCAAAGGGCGGAAGCAACTCGAAGCGGGTCGGACAGAGTGGACGCAATTCGTTAACATCGTTGGAGCCATTGTCGGAGGTGCAGCATGAACACGTCTTTAATGATTGCCGTAGAAAGAATCGTTCGCCCCATCGTTGCCCCGCGTGACAGGAAACAGCGCATGCGGGAGGAACTTTACGCACATATTGATTCGATCTACAAAGAAGAATTCGAAAAATCTGGCGATGAAGCAGCGGCATGCACTACCGCAACCGTCAGACTTGGTGAGCCAGAAATTGTTCGCGCGGAATTGCAAGGCACAGTTCCATTCTGGAAGCAAACTTTAATTCGTGGAGATCAAATGTTTGGCCGCAAGCCGAAGGAACCGCGGCTTCGATATTCCATTCGGATTTCAATCATGGCTTTGGTTTTTTCGGCAGTGATGTATCTGGGAGCATTTGGTCTGGGTATCTTGGTTTCTCAGCAAATTTCTCTGCTGGAAATGATTCCATGGATCTTTTATATGCCACTCGTTTTCAGCTGGAATTTTTTCGTGATCGCGATGTGCGCTCAACCTTTTCTGGAACCTCAAGGAGTGTTGGAGAAAAAACGAGGAGTCGTCCTGGCAGGTTTGATATTTGGAGCATCCGCGGCAGCAACTGAGCTTCTTTTGTTAAACCCGTTTACCTGGGATCAACCGCCCATCGGGTTATTCCTTCTGCCAACAATTGCATTTATTGCCGGTTGGGGAATGTTTGTTCTGGTTGTCTCTTTGATCAGAATCGAGAAGCAACAATCGATTCCGTGGGAAACTTTGGAACTTGCCGATTGATTTGATTTTGTGGCGCGAACAGACTGAATCCCCTTCTGTTCTGAGTCCGATGTATAGGACAGCCCTGCGGGGCAAACACGACCAGTTCGGCAAGGATTGCCGAACCGAACATTGTGAATGCAATTCGGACTTTTGATGGCTCAGGGGGGGGAATGGACGCCCATCATTCATCGAGGCAAGTACGCCTCTCAGTTGAATCTACAATTGTAGACGCTGAAGCACCGTCGAGCGCAAAAGGACTGCGCCCACGACTGAGCTTCTGGTTCATTCTGCCTCTCTTTTTGATCGCACCATCGCTGATCTTTCCTGGTGCAGAAACGACAGAAACAACCGCGCTGGCGTCGCCGCCAATTGTTCGTGAAGACACTTATTCCATGAACAAGGATTGGCTGGAAGTTCACTGGGTTCTGCGAACGAAATGCAACGGCTGCCACCGACCAGAAACCGATCAGCACGATTTCTCAACGTACGCAACGTTGATGGAGTCAACACCTGATCTCGAGACGCCTATCATTGTGCCTGGACGACCGGAGGAATCTTCACTCTGGCAATACGTGAACTGGAACCATGATTTTGATCCAGATTCTGACGCCCCGAAACATCCATACATGCCGCCTGAAGAAAAACGAGATTATCTCACCGCCGGGCAGTTGGAAACTCTTTACCGCTGGATCAAGAACGGAGCGTTGGAATACAAGCTGCCGGATCATTGCAATACGCGACCGTTGCTGGAAACGGATTTCGTTTCCGCGAAGGAATGTGCTCAATGCCATCCGCATCAATACGATGAGTGGTCCCGTTCAATGCACGCTTATGCTCAGCATAGTCCGGTCTTCGAAGCCTTTACGCTAACAATGACGGAACGAACCGGCGGCACGATTGGAACTTTCTGCACACGTTGCCACACGCCGATTGGTGTCTCGATTGGTGAGACAGCTTCGATGCGAAATGTCCACCGCTCTCGGATTGCTATGGAAGGTGTGACGTGCGTTGTCTGTCACCGCTTGGAAAAACCATTCTACAAAGCGAGCGGACGCATCCCGGTATCGCCTGGACTCGTTAACGAAGGCTGCATCTTCGGACCGTTTGGAGACCCCGTCAACCCGGACGGTTCCGCACACGAAGCGCAAATGACTTCGCACCAGTCGAAATCCAGCTTTTGTGGAACCTGCCACGATGTGACCAACCCCGAAGGTGTCCGCCTCGAAGAAGCGTTCAGCGAGTGGCAAAACAGTCCGGCCGCCAAGGAAGGCATCACCTGTCAAGATTGCCACATGGGACCGATCCCTGGAGTCCCTGTGAAGCCTTGGGACTTACCGCTCGGCAAAGCGGCAGTCGTGCCTGGTGTTGATCCGTCATTGATTCCGGATCGGCATTTGTCAAGTCATTCGTTCGTTGGTCCCGACTACTCCATGCTGCCAGACACCGAATTCCCAGAGAAGCTCGACTGGATGTATGAGAAGGATTACCGTGACACGAAAAACCTCAATCCGCACCAAAAAGAAACATTAACGCTGCTGCGAATTAAGAATCGTCAGCAACTTGCCAAGGCGAGAAACCTCCGCTACGAACTCTTAAAGAACGCAGCAAAAATCAGCGTTGAGCATCCCTCAACATCCAGTCGTAAGGACCGCATCAAGGTTCGAGTTGATGTAACAAGCACGACCGCTGGTCACAATTTCCCGACCGGCTTTACTGCCGAACGTCAGGTATGGGTCGAAATCCGAGTGATCGACCCGCTCGGCAGACAAGTCTTCGCTTCTGGTGATTTCGACGACAACTTCGATCTTCGTGACGAACACAGCCATGCCGTCGAAACAGGACATTTGAAGCGTGATCGGCATCTGCTGAACTTTCAAAGTAAGTTCACGATTCTAACAACTCAAGGAACCGAACGTTCCGTCATCATTCCGGTGAATCGTGATCTCGCACCTCTCAATGTGGTTCGTCCGCGCGATGAACCGGCACAATCGTTTGGGCGCCCTTTCGTCTTCCGCGTCGCCAAAGGAAGTCTGCCACCACTGCAAACAGTCGGGCATACGTATCCCGTAAAACTCCCCGATTGTGCTGGACAGTATCAGTTACTCGTTCGCCTCAACTACCGACACCTGCCCCCAGCGTTGTTCGACAAAATCGGAATCTCACATTTGAAGCATTTACTGGAGACCGTCGTGATCGATGAATACCGCTGCGTCATTGATGTTGAGTAAAGATTGATCGTTCATCGCACACTTTAAGTGTGCGGCTAAACTAATTTTAGCCGTGCCGTTGTTTTTTTGACTCTCATGCGCGTTCAAATTTCATTTGCGATCTCGTTAACACTCTTATTGAGTGTCTCGCTTCCGCTGTGCGCTGATGAACCCGCTGGGCATGCCACGCTGGATATCCCGCCTGCTCCTGCGAGTGACGCGAAATTTAATTCTCCGGTTGGATACTACGAAAACGGTGTGCTGGTTGAGCTGCCTTCGCTTGAAGAAGAACTGTTGCTGCATGGTGGCTCTTATCTCTACGAGCCGAGTGATCTCCTCGTTGACGAACAACACGAACATGGTCACGAAGGCCATTCTGAACCGATTCTCCGACTTCCTGCATGCTGGGAAGAACCGCAACCGC
>JAJDEL010000777.1 GCA_029259835.1 Planctomicrobium sp.
TTACAACCCAGTCAAGCACAAACTGGTCAAGTGCCCTGGGGACTGGGAAGCGACCAGCTTTCATCGCTGGGTGAAGCAAGGCGTCCACCTTGCTGATTGGGGATGTGGCAAATATCCACCCATCGAATTTCCAATCACCAAGGAAAACTACGGCGAACCAGATTGAGCACTCCCAAAAGAAGGCAGGCAGGAGCCTGCCCTACTAGCAATTGAGAACGAATAAAAACGTTTCATGAACCTTTAGCCTCGAAGGAATTCCAGTAGAACCAACAGCCCGAAATTGACGCGCTCGAAAGTGGCCTGGGCGGTGCCAATTGGCATTCGCTCGTCCGCAGATTGGGCAGTCAATCTTTCTCGAAACACCCCCCTGGGCAACGGCTTTGCCGCCAGCTCGCATAGAAGATTGGGCACCACCGGGTTCTGCAAATTCCTCCGACCACAGAAAAACTATGCCAACACACTTGACGAACAACAACCACTCATAGAAGGCCACTTGGACGCTGCAAGCACCCAAATGGCCGGCCGCATTCAGCACAGAATCAATCTTGTTTTCGGAGTGTGAACGTGCCCTGATTGTTGCTGCCACGCCACGTAAAGTCGATTCGTATTCCCCGGTCATCACTAACAATTGTTCCTTGGTTATCGCCCCCTGCGTTGCCCTTCACCGCTCGAACGTCTTTGACCTTCCAGGAGACCGAATTGCCGTTTGCGGTCCCGGAGACTTCACGCACCCAGCCTTGACTCTCAAATCTCGCCTTGAAACGACCTTCGCTTCGCTCAAGCACAGTGAGTTTGAGGTCCTTAAACTTGGGTTCTCCTTTCCAAACAGAACCAACTTGGAAAGCATCACCGGCTGTCTTTTTCTGTACCATGGACCGCTTCCCTGCCGACACCTCATACGGCCCCACCGACGGGAACCGCCGCCGATACACATCCATCACCGCCTTGTAGATGTACGGGCTGTTTTTATCTGCTCGTTGATTCTTTTCGGACCAGCTGTCGTACTTCAATTCCTCAAATGCGACATCATCCAGTTTGCCAAGTTCGATCACGATGTCGCGCATGATCTCCGCCCCCTGCAGCGTCCGATCCCGTAGTACAGGTGTCCCATCGGAATAGCGGAGCGACGTCAGCTTCTTCCCCAGCAATTTGTTGCTGAGCAAACCATCGCGGTCCGTACGGGCCGCGATGGGGTTCCACAGCACGTGCTCCGCGTCGTACTTCATTTTCGACAACTGTTGCAAATGCTGCAGCTTTTGCGGCCATGGTCCGCGCGGCGAGTATTTGACGAGCCCCAGCCCTTCACGAGCAAGTGCATGCTCCGACCAGCGTGTCATCCCTTCCAGAAACCACGAATTCTTGAAAAACGTCGCCCCGTATTGCACCAGATGGAACGTCTCATGCGCCGGTGTAATGTTCTTCATCGGGTTGAGTTTGCAGTTGATCGACATGACGATCGCCCGATCGGTCGATTTACCCTCCGGTATCTGCCGCGCACGTTGCGACGAGTCAAACGCCAACCCGTTTCCGCCACCCAGATCACGCAGAGTGACCTGAATACAGTTCACTTTCTTGTATCGCTCACACCCGAGGGGATCAGGAAACTTCAACACATCGCAAAACAGATGATGCGCTGCCCAAACCTGTTTCGCAATGTCCTCCACTCGATCAGGCACGCCAGTGCGATCAACGTCATCGAGCTGCACTGCATCCTTCCCCTCTGTGGTATAAAAGACGCGTATCGGGCCGAGGACGTGGTGTTCCTTGTGTTGTTGGGCGGATGCGGTCGATGCGGAAAAGAGGAGAGTGCCGGCGATGATGAAAGTCATCATGCGGAGCGGCGCGCGACGATGGGTTTGTTGCATCGGTGTGAACTTTGTTTGAGAGTCCAATCGAGCCAGTTCTACCGGGAGCGAATAATTCGGCGAGCATCGATGGCAGGGAAGATTCCTGCCTTACCTCACTTCGCCGTAATACTGATTTTACACAGAACTCTTCCGTCTACGCTGACGGAATATTTTGTCAAATTGAGCAGTGAGCGTCAAGAAGTACGATGGATCAATGCTTCACCTGAAGCCTCTAATCGACTTCGTCGGCGCAGATGAAAAAAACAGGGCGACTCCGTGGCCTACGTCAAGATTCCGGAGAAATTCGCCACTTGCCTTCAAAGTAGATCCAGAACTCTGCAGTGAGACTTGAGTGTTTTGTGATAAAGCTTGCGACTCGACCCTCAAGTAGCCATGTCGGTTCAGTTTCCAGATTGGACTCGATGGTCTTCGCAAATGCAGTTGCCAATCCGTCTGCCCTTTGTTTATCACCAAGGATTTGTTTGTCCAACAGTTGGTCAATGGTCAATTCGGAACTGGCCGCCGCACGTGCGAGCCAAAAAGGATCAACGTATTCGTTAAGGCATTGCTGAACCTTGCCCGTTTCAAAGAGTAATTTGGCTTCCTGCATTCGTTTGCGAAGAGTCGCAGTACGCGCTGCAGCTGTCTGACTCGTAGGGTCTGGGTCTACAGGCTCCGGTATTGCCCGCAACAGAAAAGTGCGTTTCGTTTCAGAAGACTCTTGCGCATGAATGAATGAGAACGCTGTCAACGCAACCGAAGCTGCAAAGGCCAGGATGAAAGTGGACCGATTCATCAGAATTCCTTGATCAACGCAGAACGCTTAATTTATATTGCCCGATGAACTGAGAAACGGGCTAAGTTTTGTATGAAGAATCCTAAACCTGCAAGCCTTGGCAGGTCAAGTTGCACGATTTGTCATTCCCATCTGAGGTTTTCCTCGCGGCCCATGAAGCAGAATGACGTACATGAAAACTCCCGCGCCGTTCTTTTCATTCAGCGTTGTGGAACCCTGACCGGGAGAAATTTTCTGAAAAGCTTGTCCCCTGTCCTACTGGTCGTTCGTCATTATTCTGTACGATCAATTCGCATCACCAAATTGGATATTTCAGAAAAGGACAATTCCGATGGCTAAGTTTATGTTTTTACTGCGTGGAAGTGGAAGTTGTGAGGATCGCCCTGAGATGACTCCCGAACAGATGCAACAACAAATGCAAACGTACATGGATTGGATGCAGGAAGGGACTGAAGCTGGCTGGCTGCTTGATCCCGGAAATCGGTTAGGAGCTGGCGCTGTCGTGAAACCAGATTTGACAGTGATTGACGGACCTTTCGCGGAATCGAAGGAACTTGTCGGTGGTTACATGACGGTCGAAGCAGCTGATTTGGCAGCTGCGGTCGAGATCGTCAAAGGCTCGCCGATGGTAAAATCGGGGAGTACAATCGAAGTTCGCGAACTGCCTGACATGGGAAAACAGAGCTGATGAAATCCTCGACCAACCAACTGGTCGAACACTTTTTTAGGCACGAGTCAGCGAACCTGATCGCAGTGCTGACTCGTGCTTTTGGCATTCGTCGTATTGACCTGATCGAGGACATGGTTCAAGTCGCGATGTTGGAGGCAATGAATACCTGGCAGCGAGGTGGTCTTCC
This sequence comes from Planctomicrobium sp., assembly GCA_029259835.1. GTDB lineage: Bacteria > Planctomycetota > Planctomycetia > Planctomycetales > Planctomycetaceae > Thalassoglobus. The sequence goes on from JAJDEL010000777.1 coordinate 3,501, forward strand.
AGAAAAACCTGCTGCCTGGATTCACCAAGTGGCAAAGAATCGCATCCTGGACAAATTACGTCGGGAAAAAACGTATGTCAAAGCGATCGCGTTGTCTGGTCATTCAATCGACGAACATGTCTCGATCATCGATGCATGGCTGGAAGAAGAACGGTTACCTGACAGCCTGTTGCGGATGATTTTCGTCTGTTGTCATCCATCACTCGAACGAAAAACGCAGATTGCTCTGACTCTGAAAACGCTTTGCGGATTTGGGATTTCTGAAATTGCTCGCGGACTACTGTTGCCAAGTGAGACCGTGAAGAAGCGTATTCAACGCGCAAAAATTTCTCTCTCAACTGCAAACGTACGACCCGAACTTCCCGGTGAAGACGAACTGTCGCAACGCCTCAGCGTCGTACACGATGTCCTCTATCTCATGTTTAATGAAGGTTACAGCACTTCCTACGGTAGCGAGCCGATCCGCGAAGAAATCTGTGAAGAAGCAGCACGGCTGTGCCATCTGCTTTGCGAAAGTTCGTATTCAGCACCAACAACAAAATCATTGCTGGCGTTGCTTTTGTTCCATAGCTCCCGACTTCCTGCCAGGACTGACGCGAGAGGAGCTGTGATCTTGCTGGAAGATCAGGACCGTACAAAGTGGGATCGTCGCTTGATGACTTCTGCTCAATTCTGGCTAGTACAATCAAAAACCGATCAACCAACAATATTTCATCTCGAAGCAGCAATCTCAATGCAGCATTGTATTTCTCCAAGTGTTGAAGCGACCGACTGGCAAACGATTGTCCGTCTTTACAGCCGCCTCATGCAGCTGCGTAACTCGCCGATTTATACATTGAATCGCGCAATCGCCTTGGGGCAGGCAGGCGAGACACGAGAGGCGATGTCGCAACTACAGTCGTTACGCGAGCATGAGGAGATGCAGAATTATCTACTGCTCGATTGTGCTTTCGCACGAATTCATGAGTTGGAAGGAAACACGCA
>JAJDEL010000778.1 GCA_029259835.1 Planctomicrobium sp.
GTTAAAAACTATGCTACCATCGATAGCTGTACGCACCAACTGGGGTCTGCGAGTTGTGTCGAATGCATCCCATGCAAGAAGGATCGGCGAACGAAGTTTGTTCTCCCTACAAACTCAGCAGAATCAGTCTGGGAACTCATCGCGAAGTGTGCTCGGTAGGTGCGTTAGGACGCAACAGAAGACCAGAGTGCAAAAAGTGAATCTACTTCATTCCATACTTCATTTTTTTACCAAATCCTTTCTCGCCGAACAAATAAGGCCGGACTAATGATTCAACGTCAAATATCCAAAACCTCCATGTTCCAACCTAAATTAGGTGAACTGGTCATCCGAATTGTCGTTACCGTACTGCTTATCGTTGTTGCCACTCCAACCTTTTCCCAAGGCCCGAAGTCTTCGCCTGCATCTCCTGTCGTGGTCGCAGAGGTCTACGAAGCCGAAGTTCATCCGACTCAAGAATTTGTTGGCACTGTCATCCCGGAACGACGCGCAATGATTGGAAGCGCCGTTGATGGCCGGGTTGCTGAGTACCTGGTCAATGAAGGAGACCGCGTTGAGTCTGGGGCTGTTCTGGCCAAGCTACTTGACGAAACGATTACCAAGGAAATCGAAGCGGCCGCTGCCGAACTGGCGTTTCGCGAACAAGAATTGAACGAGCTTCAAAGTGGCAGTCTTCCTGCCGAGAAAATGCAGGCCGCTGCGATGCTGCAAATTGCCGAGGCAGAGCAAGATTTGGCAAATAGCGCGTACCGCCGAACTCAGCGCTTGTATGAAACTCGTGGGGCCTCGACCGCTTCAGAACTGGATGAAGCGAAAGCTCAATTCCAAGTCGCTATCGCAAATATCGCGGAACGCAAGGCTGCAAAGCAACTCGTCGATGACGGGCCGCGCAAAGAACGAATTCTCCGAGCCCAAGCCCAGCGAGACAAGCAGCAGGCAATCGTCGATAAACTCAAGGACCAAAAGAAAAAGCATCAAATGATCTCGCGATTCGCCGGTTATGTTGTCGCCGAACAAACCGAAGAAGGAGAATGGGTCAATCGCGGCGACGCCGTTGCGGAGATTGTGGCCTTGGACAATGTTGACGTGCTCGTACATGTCCTTGAGTCGTACGTTCCCCATATTCAACTTGGGATGAAGGTTGATGTTCGAATCCCTTCATTGAATTTTCGTGAAGGCGAAAATCCTCAAACGTTTTCAGGAACGGTTGCCAGGATCATTCCCGAAGCTGACAGTCGATCAAGAACGTTCCCAGTCAAAGTCAGAGTGAAGAATATCATTGATGATGATGGCCCAGTCATTAAAAGCGGCATGCTCGCCCGCGTGGAGTTGCCTGTCGCAGGTAAGGCACTCAGTCTGCTAGTTCCAAAGGATGCCCTGGTCTTAAAAGAGTCGTCTCGGGCTGTTTGGCGCGTCAATCGTTCGGGAGACGTCGGTCATGGCACGGTCGAGCAAATTTCGGTCAAGACGGGACTCTCCAGTGGCAGCAAAATCGCTGTCATTGAAAAGCTGAAAGTTGGAGACCTCGTAGTCGTTGAAGGAAATGAGCGACTTCGCCCAGCGGCGCAGGTGAAGATTCTGAAAACAGTTTCTCACTAATTCTTTTTTCAATGCGACTGGTACTGCTACGCAGCTTGATTTTCGGTTAGGTTTCTTGCAAATCCGCGCCGTTGTCGCACCAAACTTACTTATTTACATGTAATTTGATTGAGACAAACTTTCTAGTACATCGATACTCCTCTGTCGCCAAGCGGCTGACTCGCTATGAATCTCATTAACAGCTTCGTCAATAGTCCGATCAAAGTCTCCGTCGGGGTGCTTTTGCTTGCCTTGTTCGGCGTCATCTCATTGTTCTCAATGCCGATGCAGCTGACCCCAGAAGTACAAACTCCGACGATTACTGTGACGACTCGTTGGGGGGGAGCCAGCCCGCAAGAGATCGAGCGCGAGATCATAGTTGAACAGGAAGAACAGCTCAAAAGTACCGAGAACCTCGTAAAGCTTTCGTCCGAAAGCACCGATTCGGCGGGCACGATCACCATGGAGTTTCGAGTCGGAACCAATATGGGGCAGGCAACTGTCGATGTGAACGCGCGACTCGCCCAGGTTTCTGAGTATCCGGAGGATGTCGACAAGCCCATTATCAGCACGTCAAATGCTTCGGATCGACCGATTGCCTGGTTCATCCTTAGCGCAAAACGTCCGAGTGCAGATCAGATTGTAGAATTCATTTCTGAGCATCCGGAATTGCGTGAGGAATTGGAGAATGTCAACGCAGCGAAGAACCAAGGGCTGGCGATGCTTCGTCTGCGGAAGCTGGCAGAAGATGCACCGGTTGTTCGCGAATTGCTCCCTCCGGAAAATCTGGATGTCACCAAACTTCGACGGTTTGCTGAAGATGAAATTGAAGCAGCGTTTGAGCGAGTCTCCGGTGTCTCGCAGTCCAACGTCATTGGCGGTCTGGAAGATGAATTACAAGTGATTGTGAACCCGGAATTGCTCGCTGCCCGAAATCTCACTATTGAGGATGTTCGCAGGGTTCTGCGTAGCCAGAACGATGACGTATCGGCTGGCGATTTCTGGGAATCAAAGCGTCGCTGGGTCGTTCGCACTATGGGACAGTTTCGTTCTCCCGAGCAAGTGGAACAACAACTTCTCAAAGTTCAGGATGGCGCTCCAGTCTACGTCCGCGATGTCGCGAAAGTTGAATTTGGTTACAAGAAAGCAACGGGACTCGTTCGCCGTTTTGGAGAGTCAAGCATTGCAGTGAATGCCTTGCGACAGACAGGCGCCAACGTACTCGATGTGATGGACGGGTTGCAGAAAACGACGAAAACCCTGAACGAAGAAGTATTAAGTCGACGCGGCCTCGTCCTGACCCAGGTTTACGATGAAACCGAATACATTTATTCCTCGGTTGATCTCGTTCAGCAAAACATCTTTATCGGTGGTGCGATGACGATGGCGGTCTTGATGCTTTTCCTGCATCTCAATATCCGAACCTTGGTCGTGATTCCATTTATTCTGGCGAGTGCTGTTGCTGCAGCGTATGTATCGCCCTGGTTCTTTGTAGTCACCTTAGGGTTAATCATCGGCACTGGTTTCTGGTTTGCTCGAGGTGCTCTTGTTGTTGGGCTGGCTATTCCGATCAGCGTCATCGGGACATTTCTGATCCTGCACATGTTGGGACGTTCATTGAATGTGATCAGTCTGGCGGGAATGGCATTCGCAGTCGGGATGCTTGTCGATAATGCAGTTGTTGTACTCGAGAACATTTATCGCCGCTACGACACATTGAATGAGAAACCATTTGTCGCAGCCGTCAAAGGAACACAAGAAGTCTGGGGTGCTATCCTGTCCTCCACGCTAACTACAATCGCGGTGTTTCTACCGATCGTTTTTGTGCAGGAAGAGGCGGGACAGCTGTTTCGGGACATTGCTTTGGCGATCAGCGGGGCCGTTGGTTTGTCCATGTTAGTTTCAATGACGGTGATCCCGTCCGCGGCGGCGAGATTGTTTGTTTCCGATGACGAAGGGCAAGGCGGACGGTCGACGGGCCACACTTTACGATCACAATCAAAATCAGGTCGGTTCTTCACTAGTTGCAAGAGGTTGATTCTGGCTCCAATTTTGAATTCGGCAATTTTTTTCGTAACCACAGTTTCACATGTGAACGACTGGATTCAACGTGGGACCATACGACGCTTAGTGGTGGTCATCGTATTAGTCAGTTCAGCGGCCATTTTAACTTATCAACTCTTTCCGAAAGTTGAGTATCTTCCACCAGGGAATCGAAACCTTGTTTTTGGAATTCTGATTCCGCCTCCCGGCTACAACCTCGACAAACTCATGGAGATCGGTGAAACCGTCGAGTCTGAACTTCGCCCATATTGGGACATCGATCCTGATGATCCCGAATTGAAAAACATGGACCATCCAGCGATTGGCGATTTTTTCTTTGTGGCTCGTGGTCGCTCGGTATTCGTAGGTGTACGCGCACTGGACCCGCTGCGCGCAGGTGAATTGGTCCCGTTGATTTTTAGCCTAGGCCAGAAGTTACCGGGAACGTTTGCCGTTGGAAAACAGTCCAGTCTCTTTGAGCAAGGTCTGACGGCTGGACGGACGATCGACGTTGAGATTACCGGACCTGATCTCCTCAAACTGGTTGAAGAGCTTGGTCCGGAGGTCATGCGAGGTGTTCAGACAGTTCTGCCGCGTGAACAGGGGACACAAGTTCGACCAATTCCAAGTTTGGATCTCGGAAGCCCGGAAGTCCATATTATACCGAAACTTCTTCAAGCATCTCAAATGGGAGTATCGACGAGCGAACTCGGATACACAGTGAATGCTTTGGTAGATGGAGCCTATGCCGGAGATTATTTTCTTGAAGGGGACAAAATTGATTTAACAATTACAGGAGAAGCCAAGTTCTCTCAAGACGTCCAGACATTGAGGGCTCTTCCTATCGCAACGCCAGTCGGTGAGCTTGTTCCACTCGAGGCGTTGGCTGATGTTGAAATGAGAAGCGGTCCCGAGCAGATAAACCATCGCGAACGAGAGCGAGCGATTACGATTGAAGTTTCGCCCCCTCCCAACGTCGCTTTAGAGACAGCAATGGCGTTGATTCAAAACGAAATTGTCACCCCGCTGCGGGAGTCCGGAAAACTAGACGGCGGCTATCGTGTCACTCTTGCGGGCACAGCGGACAAACTGCGGAATACATGGGAGTCTATTCAGTTTAATATTCTCCTAGCATTACTGATCACATATCTATTGATGGCCGCCTTGTTT
>JAJDEL010000779.1 GCA_029259835.1 Planctomicrobium sp.
GGTGTAGTCGTTGACGAGCCAACTGTGGTCGTGCTGAATAAAAAGTCGCGGCAAATTCTTGGGCGAGGAGCCGCTGTCGGCAAACTTGCGAAACAAATGGTTGGTCGGACACCTGGTTCGATTGAAGCTGTCAAACCTGTGCGCCATGGTGTCATTACCGACTTTCAGCTTTGCGAACAAATGCTGCGATATTTTATTCGGAAGGCGGCTGTTCAAAAAGGAGGGATTCGCCCGCGAGTCGTCATTGCCGTGCCATCGGGAATCTCGCCAGTTGAAAAGCGAGCGGTGTTCAACTCTGCAGAACGAGCCGGTGCCGGGCGGATTTATTTAATAGAAGAAGCGAAAGCCGCGAGCATTGGTGCGGGGCTTCCGATCTCTGAACCACTCGCCAGTATGGTGTGCGACATCGGTGGTGGGACGAGTGAGTCGGCAATACTGAGTTTGGGCGAAATCGTCGTCAGTCGGTCAAGTCGCATTGCAGGTGAGGCGATGGACGAAGCGATAGTCGACTATGTTCGTCAGCGCTACTCATTGCGAATCGGAATCGCAACAGCAGAGCAATTGAAGATCGAGATCGGGAGTGCGTATCCGCTCGACACTGAATTAAACGCCGAAGTTCGTGGCCTCGACGTCATCAGTGGGATTCCGCGAAAGGCGATCATGACGAGCGAAGAGGTTCGTCAGGCTCTCGAAGATTGTTTGTGGAAAATTGCAAACAACATCAAGGCCGCTATTGAAGTCTGTGATCCAGAACTGATCGGAGACCTCGCAGATACCGGTCTCGTTCTGACCGGCGGCGGAGCACTGCTGAGAAATAGTGACTTGTTCTTTCGCGAACATTTGGGCATTCCGGTTCGTGTTGACCCAGAACCGCTAACGACTGTCGCGCGTGGAACGGCGATTTGTCTGGATCACCTGCAACACTGGCGACGTCAATTTCAGACAGAAGGTGTTGGGTTTTGAACCGGTTCAAAGAGACTTGTTTCACCACGGAGACACAGAGGCACGGAGAAGTTTGTTCGAGCATTCCCCTTGTTCCCAAGCTCTGCTTGGGGACACCCACTTTCGAAGTTCCGCTTCGCCGAAAGAGAGTTGAACTTGCATGAGAAACAGCGAACGCTGAGACGCGCTCTGGAAATCTCGATGCTGATTTCAATTAGAGAGAAGGTAATCACATGAAGAAGTTGATCGCATCGAAGCTCTCTGTGCCTCCGTGCCTCCGTGGTGATCATTCAGCTTTGCCATCTGGCAGGGTGCGTTGCAGCGCATCTTTCTTGATCTCAGGGAGACAACTTTTCAGATGACCATTTCACGTTGGCAACATCCTCTGCTTGTTTGGGGCGGCTGGATTCTGTTTGCGATGTTCGTGAAGTTTGGCCCGGCGTTCGTCGAGTCGACACTGTCTCAATACGTCATGAATGGGGCAGGGCAGTCGTTGCGTTTTCTCGACGAAGCCCAACGTTGGGCAACAAATCCTCCTGACATTGCTACGACTCACATTGAAGTCGTTTCAGAGCTTGATGGTCCGACAACCTCTCTTCAGAAACAAAATCGCGATCTTGCTGCAATGATCGTGATGCTTCAGGCTGAGAACGCTCGCTTGAAGTCTGTCCCTGAGATTTCGTTTGAAGAGGAAGGTCAAGCCCTTCGAAAAACCTCAGCCCTCAAAGCCAACGTGATCGGACGTCAACGTGAAGGAGTCGCCAGGAACCGGCGATTGTTGATTGCATTAGGAGAGCGTCATGGACTTGTCGGGGATGAATTGATTCTTGATGGGGAAGGTGTTTTGATTGATCAAGGAGCAGACGCCGACCTGATGACCGACCAACTTGTCTCGTTGGGACGTTCACTCTTTGGCAGAACAGTAGAAGTCGGACGCTGGACGAGTCTTGTGCAACCAATCACACATCCGGATTTTCGGACAGCCGTGCGGCTTGTGAGAGTTTCTGAATTTGGAACAGTCACCGGAGCAGAAGGAATTTTGAAAGGGACCGGCGCTGGATGCGAAATGATCGAAGTCGTTGGCACCGAGCCAGTCGCTGTCGGCGATCTGGTCTATACCGACCCACTCGTCTCCCCAACATCTGTTCCCGTCTATTGCGGACGCGTGACTCAGGCAAGCATTGCTCCGAATGATGCTCACTGGACAATCCTGGTCAGCCCAGCACACTCAGTGGATTCGATTCCTACTGAACTTTCGGTGCTTCAGGTTGAATTGAATTTGTCAAAAACTCAGTAAGGTCCGCTACGTGGATCATTTGAGAGACGGACCGCTTTCGGTCCGCACTGCGGACTCGAATTTTATACTATCGTGGCTCGAAGACAGCAGCGGAGTACGCAGAAAAAATGTGCATCAGCCAGCCGAGCAAGAAGACCCAGAGAATAATGTCGATCACGAAATGAAATGCTGCGGCAATGATTCTCCCCTGTAGCAGTTGTCCCAGCCCTGGGATAAAAAAACTGCAGAGTGCGGCAAGAACGTTTCCGTTACTTCCTCGCTGAGTCATAGATTTCTCCTGCGTCTCGATCACTCTGAAGTATTCAGTCGCTGATTCACTATTCTACACCTCCCTCGACAGAAGTAGAGACACCAATTGATGAGCGGAGATCCTCAAATCTTCAAGCGTCCGTGATTCACAATTCGAGAACGAATTTCGAATCGAGTTCTCTGGATATTATCCACCAGCCTGATCTCTTCTCCGGCTCCGCCATCCTCTCTGAAGTGGACTGTTCTGATCAGTTTGTAGCTGAAGTACAGAAAAAACACCTCCTGCATTCTTATGAACAGAGGAGGTGTTTTGTTTCACTGAGTTAACGATCTCGTTCCCACCACACCGTTATGGAGCAGGGTCAAGCAGTGAATTCACTGGAACTGTTGTCCAGAAGAATGGGTTGAAGTCGGAATAGATGAGGTTGAATTCGTTGTTTCCGATCAGGTTTCCAAAGGCATCTGGTGCCGAGCCGTCCGATTCGATGCGAAGTGTTGGAGGACCGAAACCAGGGAGAACCAGCATCCCGCTTGGTCCCAGATTCACCCACGCTCTTCGAGCAATACCGGGATTGATGAATGGTGGGTTCGGACGAGTGTTGTTCACAGGTGTTGCTGGCTGAGTGTTGGTATAGAACACGGAAAAGTTTTCACCAGAAACATCCAGTGAGCCACCGCGGTTGTTACGGAACTGCAGGTCGATTCGAATCAAAGGGTCAGGAATAACGGTCACGTTGGGAGGTTCTGTCGCAACAAACCCATCCATCAGGAAGTCGCGACCGAAGTTTCCTGAGAATCGGTTGTCTTCAATTTCTGCTCTCACACCACCAGTGAAGAACGGAACGGGCACAGATGGAATATT
>JAJDEL010000780.1 GCA_029259835.1 Planctomicrobium sp.
AAACAGATTAATGAGAAGTTTGCTGATCTGGATTACCTGCATGATATTGGTGATATAAAAGTAAAAATGTCAGGCTGTATGAATGCCTGTGGCCATCATCATGTCGGACACATTGGTATTCTCGGGGTCGATAAAAAGGGCGTTGAATTCTATCAATTGACATTGGGTGGTACGGCGGAAAACGACGCAGCTATCGGTGATCGTTTGGGACCGGCTATCGCAAAAGAAAAGGTTGCGGATACTATCGGAAAAATTCTCGATGTGTATGTGGAACAGCGTGTAGAAGAAGAACGTTTCCTTGATACCTATAAACGAATTGGCATCGCAGCGTTCAAAGAACGCGTCTATAAACAGGAAGAAGTTGTCGAAAAGGAGGTGGCCGTTGCGGGTTATTAAAGATAATGAAGTTGTTGATGACAGTTGGCAGCAAATTCAGGAGTCAGATACAGAAAAGGCTATCCCAGAAGGGGATGTCATCGTTCCATTCAGTTACTGGCAAGCTCACCGGCTTGATTTAGTTGAACGAAAAGGCAAGTTGGGTGTTTGTATTAATGGCGATGATGAAACGGAAGAAGTAGCAAAGGATCTGGCTTATTTTGATTTGATTGCAGTGGATTTTCCGGCTTTCAAGGATGGCCGGGGCTATTCACATGCGCGAATTTTACGCGATCAATACGAATACAAGGGAGATCTTCGGGCGGTAGGGGATGTCTTGCGTGATCAGCTATATTACCTGCAGCGTTGTGGTATCAATTCGTTCCATGTACGAGAAGATATGGACTATGAAGATGCGATGAAAGGTTTTTCTGATTTCAGTGTGAAGTATCAAACCGCAGCTGATGGTGCACTACCTGTTTATAAAGATCGGTAACATTCAGATACTTTGATTGAAGATAACAGAGCTTCCTGAGTTCTGGTTAAACACAGATTGTTGTGATTGTTGGCGTGTTTAAATCCGGGTCACTATGAAAACCTCTTATTAACAGAACAAAATCACCTGTATCTGCAAGTCCCTGTTCCTTGGCCACACGACGAGCAAGGTCGTTTGGATTTATCGAGCCTGTTTCTTCATCCAGCACTGGAATCACACCCCATAATAATGAAATCTTACGGCACACGTCCGGACTGGAAGTAATCGCCAGAATAGGTGCGGCAGGTCGCGCCGAACTCATAGTCGCAGCAGAAACACCACTTTGAGAAATGACAAGAACTGCATGAGCACTGAGTTGTTTCGACATATTTGATGTCGCGTTAGCGATGACATTCCAGACAGTATTGGAAGAGCTGTCGATGTTTCGTTTGTCATCACCATAAGCACCGGTTTTCCATAGATAAGATTCCGTTTGACGGGCGATACGATCCATCATTTCCACGGCTTCCACCGGAAAGTTCCCTGCCGCAGTTTCAGCTGACAACATGACAGCGTCGGTACCTAAAGTAACGGCATGGGCAATATCAGTAACTTCAGCGCGAGTCGGTCGTGCGTTGTTAATCATCGACTCCAGCATTTGGGTAGCAACAATGACCGGTTTAAACTTAGATTTGGCTATGTCAATCAACTGACTTTGAGCGACGGGTACCTGTTCTGGTAGTAACTCAACTCCCAGATCACCACGCGCGACCATCACGACATCGGTTTCCGCCAAGATGTTTTTGAGATCGTCGACGGCTTCCGGCTTTTCGATTTTCGAAACAATCATCGGTCGGTAACCGGGTTCGGCGTCCTGAATTCGCTGCCGCAGTTCTCGAACATCCTTCGCAGTTCGCACGAAGCTGAGGCTGATGAAATCCAATTGGTGCTTGAGTGCAAAAGCCAGGTCCAGCAGGTCTTTCTCTGTCAGGCTGGCAAGCTGTAACTTGCTGCCAGGAAGATTCACTCCTTGTCGACTGAAAAGCCGGCCAGGTTGTTCGACTTCGCAAATGATTCGGTCTGCCTGCTTCTCGACGACTTTCATCGAGACGACTCCGTCGGCGAGGAGAACTCGGTTGCCTTCGGCAAGGTCATCGACAAATCCAGGGTATGTCGTCGTTAAAGTCTTTTCTTGATACTCAGCGAGTTCCTTCACAAACGAGAACCGTTCGCCTTGTCGCAAGTCGATTCCTTCCTTGGGGAGTTGCCCTAGCCGGATTTTAGGACCAGCAAGGTCTCCCAGGATTGCGACAGGTGTTTGAAGCTCCTCAGCGAGATTTCGAATCGAACCAATGACATCGACGAGAGTTTCATGCTGCCCGTGCGCAAAGTTCAGGCGGAAAACATCAACGCCTGCCAGAATCAATTTCCTCAGCGAGTCACGATCATCACTTGCAGGACCGACCGTTGCAACAATTTTCGTTTTAGTGAGCGCTGGCTCTTCGTACTTCAACATGACCATTCCTTGTCTTGATACTGTAAACGTGAGTGCGTGAGACGGTGAAAGAAAACTGGCCACAGAGGACACCGAGAAAGTAGGGAGCTTCCTGCGTTTCAATCATCGTTGTTTTATTTTCCTCTGCGCCCTCTCTGAACTCTGTGGCTATCATCTTCCTTTGTCGCCATTCGCCTCATTCTATTTTACTTGAGATGGCTGAACAGTTACCAGTTTCGCTTCTCATCATGAGTGACTTGATGATTTTAGGGAGAAATTCCAAATCATCCATTAGAATCAAACTATACACGCACTTTGAAGGAGACTGCGATGGCGGCTAAGAAAATTCTGGTGACTGATCATCCCTGGCCGGATTTGGATGTGGAACGTTCCATTCTTGAACCGCTCGGCGTTGAGATTGTCGATGCCCCAGGTGGCGACGAAGAGACACTCTGCCGGTTGTCGGGAGATGTCTTTGCGATTGCGGCATGTTGGGCGGAAGTGACGGAGAAAGTCATCCGGCAGGCAATGGAGTGTAAGATCATTTGCCGCATGGGAATCGGTCTGGACAATATCGATATTGAAACGGCGACTGAACTAGGCATTCCGGTGACCAATGTCCCGGACTATTGCGTTGAGGAAGTCGCGGACCACGCGATTGGTCTTGTCCTCGCGTTGGCTCGCAATATCGGTTTCTACCATCATCGGACAAAACTGGGTGAGTACGATCTGACAGTCGGACCACCGATGCACCGCTTACGGGGGCGGCGTTTGGGACTGATTGGATTTGGAAGAATTGGTCGCGAGGTTTTTCAACGTGCGGTTGCGTTCGGCTTGGAAGTTGTCGCCTCGACTCCATCAGGAAACAGCTACGGCACCAATTGCGAAATGGTTTCGTTGGAGGAGTTGATAGCGACTTCGGAAATCATCAGTCTGCATGCTCCGCTGACAGAGAAGACTCGACACCTTATCGATGATTCTTCAATTCAGAAAATGAAAGAAGGCGCCTTCCTGGTGAATACATCACGTGGACCACTCATTGATCCAGGCGCTTTGGAACGCGGGATTGAGCCAGGAATCATCGCTGGTGCCGGATTGGATGTCTTTGAGCCAGAACCACCGGACTTGAGTTGCTCACTTTACAAAAACGAACGTGTGATCGTGACACCGCATGCCGCGTTTGTTTCGGAAGAGTCCTTGATTGACTTGCGCACGAGTACTGCAAATCAGATCGTTTCAATGCTGAAAAGGGAAGTGCCCGTGAACGTTGTGAATCCTGAGGTGCTTCCTTCGGCGAAGCGATGAATCGGCGGCGAACGCCTCAAGTAAACAATTCTTTGATCGGCGCGCCGCCATCGGTTGCCGGGACAGGGCGTGAACCGGCATAGAGTTCTTCGTGCGGATTGGCACCGAGTGTTGCCAGGATTGTGGCGAAGAGATCCGGAACAGAAACCGGACGGTCGGCGATGCTCATGCCGAGTTCATCCGTGGTACCGATGGCTTGTCCGGTCTTGAGTCCACCACCGCCGAGCATGACTGTGAACGACTTCGCGTGATGGCCTCGCCCCCCCAGGCTGTCAAAACTCGCAGGACGTCCAAACTCGGAAGCGATCACCAGTAACGTTTTGTCAAGAAGTTTGTTCTCTTCCAGATCCTGGATCAGAGCCGCGAAGGCATGGTCGAGACGTTGAATCAACAGATGCTGGTTCTGTTGTCCTTCTCGATGCGTATCCCAACCGGTGCCGTTGACGAAATTGAGATTGAAGGAGACTTCCACGAAACGTGAACCGCGCTGAATGAGTCGTCGCGCGAGCAAACAGCGTTGACCGAATTCGTCGCCAAATTTTTCGCGAACTTCGGCAGGTTCATTTTCGAGATCGAACGTACTCATAAACTCTGGACCAGAGAGGCGGAATCCCTGTTTCATGGCTGCCAAGTAATTTTTGATGATCGCTTCGTTCGGGTGAAGATTTGCATATTGCGTCCGCATCTTCTCCAGCATTTCGAGACGGCGTTTGTGACGGTCATCGGTCACACGGGTCGGGCGGGTAAGTCCCTTCGGGCCTGACTTCGTTTCCGTTAAGTAGATGTAACCATGCTCGGCACCCAGAAACCCCGGTTCGCGAGCCGGGCTGGGATTGCCCATGAGGACATACGTTGGGACCAAATCGTTCAGTGGACCGCACTGTTTAGAAACAAGCGATCCGATACTCGGATAGACGATGGTTCCACTCGTTGCGCGACCAGTGTGCATGCGATACGCGGCGGCGGAATGCTCGTCGATGACTTCGTGATGGACCGTTCGAACCGGGGCGCAGCGATCCATCAGCGGAGCCGTTTTCGGCATGTGTTCGCAGAGTTGAACTCCGGCGATTGCGGTGTCAATCGCCGGGTACGCCGAGCCGGGATCTTTTAGCCCGTCTTTAGTGACACGCTTTGGGTCAAACGTATCAACCTGACAGGCACCACCACCCAGCCAGATCATAATGCAGTGTTCTGCTTTCCCGCGCACTTCGTCGAGAGTTTCTTCCGCATGGAGTGAAGGCAGAACAGGCACAGCGGACAACCCGGCAACGCCGGTTTTCAATACATCGCGTCGGGTTATAGACATCATATCACCAATCGATAGAGGCGGGATTCTCGGCGGGTTCGTTCATTGTCGTGACCAGATCACCACAGATCAAGCTTTGTTGATTCGCTTCGCAGGATTGAGAGCATTTTCAATCGCCTGCGCGTCGTAAACGCACCCTCCCCAGGTGCCGCCGCTGACCTGTTGCAGGAGTGCCCAGATGCGGGTATCAGACGGGAGTTCAGGATCGGGAGCAAGGTCGGCAGTCGCTGCACGCTCCGCCAGGATTCGCGCCCCTTCTTCGTAAGCGACTCGCTTGTCTTCGCTTCCGATGAAATTGACCGATCCAGTTAGTTCGTTACAGTCAATGACGATCTCGATGATGTCGCCATCACGCAGTTTCGAGATCGGACCGTTCGCCAATGCTTCCGGACCGACATGACCGATGCAAGCGCCGGTCGAGACTCCGGAGAATCGAGCGTCGGTAATGACAGCGACTTCCTTTCCCCACTTGAGGAACTTGAGTGCTGAGGTGATTTGATAAATCTCTTCCATCCCTGAGCCGAGCGGACCGCGGCACATCAGAACCAGTACATCACCAGCTTGCACGGTTTTCTTGCCCATCCCTTTGATAGCTGCGATCGCGTCCCGTTCTGAGGTGAAAACTTTCGCCGGTCCGACTTTGCGATAGGTGCCATCTTCATCGACCACGCTGGGGTCAATTGCTGTACTTTTGATAACGGAACCTTCTGGAGCGATGTTACCAACCGGGAATGTGACTGTGCTTGTCAATCCCCGTTCTTTCGCCTTCGCCGGAGGCATAATCACATCGTCGGGATCGATGCCATCTTTCTCTTTGAGCAGTTCGCGAAAACGTTCACGGCGTTCTGATTTTTGCCACCAGTCGAGAGCTTCGCCCCATGTCACCCCGGCAGGTGTTTTTGCATCAAGCTTCAGCAGCCCCAGGTCACGGAGATGCAGCATCACTTCCGGAACGCCACCTGCCAGGAATGCCTGAACTGTTGGATGTCCGACCGGGCCATTTGGAAGAACGTCTACAATCCGTGGCGTCATGCGGTTGATCTTGTTCCAGTCTTCTACAATCGGTCTTTCAAGACCTGCTTCAAACGCAATCGCAGGAATGTGCAGCAACAAGTTTGTCGACCCACCAAAAGCTGCATGAACAACCATCGCGTTGTGGATCGCATCTGCGGTCAGGATATCGCGAATCGTGGTTCCGTCAGCGATCATTTGCACGATTGCCTTTGCCGATCGTGTGGCCCCGTCGGTCCAAACCGGTTGCCCAGAAGGCGCAAGCGCCGTGTGGGGTAGGCAAAGCCCCATCGCTTCGGCGACGACTTGAGAGGTCGCCGCTGTTCCTAAAAACTGACAACCACCTCCGGCGGTTCCACAAGCTCGGCAGCCCATTTCAGCGGCATGTTGAAGGTCAATTTCACCATGGGCAAATCGTGCTCCGATGGTTTGAACCTTCCCGGCATCTTCACCGCTAGTTGGTGGAAGTGTGACGCCACCAGGCACAATCACGCATGGTAAAACGTGTTGCGCTGCCAAGGCCATCATCGTCGCAGGCAAGCCTTTATCACAAGTGGCGACGCCGACGACACCTTTGCGAGTCGGCAGTGAACGGATCAGACGCTTCATCACAACAGCTGCATCGTTGCGGTAGGCGAGGCTGTCCATCATGGCGGTCGTTCCTTGCGAGCGACCATCGCAAGGATCAGAAACATAGGCCGCAAACGGCAGGCATTCGTTTTCATTCAGGACGTTCGCCGCTTCCTGCATGAGCAGCCCGACCTCCCAGTGTCCTGTGTGATACCCCAGTGCAATCGGATGACCATCTTCCGCGCGGATGCCTCCCATTGTACTGAGGATAAGCACTTGATCCCGCAACAATTGATTTGGATCCCAGCCCATGCCAGCACTTTGAGTGAGTCCAAAGAGGTCGCCGCTTGGCTGGTTCCGCAGCATCTTCTCATCGA
>JAJDEL010000079.1 GCA_029259835.1 Planctomicrobium sp.
CGCTGAGACTTTGGGATATGCGAATGTCGATTTCCGCAAAGGGCGCATTCAGGATTTGCAACTGGATCTCGATTTGCTCGAAGAGTACCTTGCCACGAATCCCATCCATACATCCGCCGATTGGCTTCACATGCAGGAACACGCGGATCAGCTTCGCGTTAGTCAACCAATGGTGGAATCTGATTCTGTTGACGTAGTCGTCTCAAACTGCGTTTTGAATTTAGTCAAAGACGACGACCGCCGACAACTCTTCTCTGTGCTGCATCGTGTTTTGAAACGAGGTGGCAGAGCGGTGATCAGTGATATCGTCTGCGACGAACTCGTACCGGAGGAACTTCGCAACGATCCAGAACTGTGGAGCGGTTGCATCAGCGGAGCGTTTCTCGAAGATCAGTTCCTGGAAGCATTCGCAGATGCCGGATTCTATGGAATTGAAATTGTCTCTCGACAAGAAGAAGCCTGGGCGACCGTCGAAGGAATTGAATTTCGTAGCATGACTGTGCAAGCATTCAAAGGCAAAGACGGCCCCTGCCTCGACCGGCGACAAGCAGTCATTTACAACGGTCCCTGGAAATCTGTGACTGACGACGACGGTCACAAACTGGTGCGTGGTCAACGCATGGCAGTTTGCGAAAAGACCTTCGACATCTACACACAGGCCCCGTATGGGGAGCAAGTCACACCGATTCTCCCTGCCCGTGAAGTTCCTCTTGAAGATGCCAAACAATTCGACTGTCACGGAGTCCCGATTCGTTCTCCAAAAGAAACCAAGCAAGGCACCGGCGAACTCACTCTGCTACCTGGTGATGATTGCTGTGGAAGTGATGGGTGTTGCTGAAGAGAGATGAGAGTCGCCGACCTGAATCGACCGCGAGTATTGCCACTGAATGCGATGAACTGAGAGCGTAAGCGCGAACGTCGTTTCACACTGCTACAATGGCGGTCATGTAACAACTTCACACATATGCTTTCCTCAATTGAGAACGGTCGTCCAGCGTCGAACAGGTAGCTTTTTATGTTTGGTCGGTGGGCACCAATACTAGAAAGAGTCCAAATGTCGAATCACTTCCGAGGTGCTGGTCGCGTCCCTTTCCTGATAAAGTTCGCGCTGATCGCTCTTGCGACGCTGACGCTAATAAACGAGAAGGTCAACGCGGCTGAACTCTCAACGACAGGCTCCAGACCCAACATCGTCGTCATCCTGGCGGACGACATGGGATACGGCGACGTCTCCTGCAATAACCCGAACAGCAGGATTCAGACTCCCAACATCGACCAGCTTGCCAAGGAAGGGCTTCGTTTCACTGACGCTCATTCAGGAGGCAGTTCCTGTATTCCTTCGCGCTATGCATTGATGACTGGTCGGTTTGCTGTTCATAAGCCAATGTCACTATCAAAAGGGCCGCTCATCGAAGAAGGGCGAATGACGGTGCCCTCGCTGCTTCGCGATCACGGTTACGCGACGGCAATGGTTGGGAAGTGGCATCTGGGATTCGATCCGTACTTGCAGAACAAAAATGTTCCTGCTGACTA
The DNA here is from genome assembly GCA_029259835.1 of Planctomicrobium sp. Classification (GTDB taxonomy): domain Bacteria; phylum Planctomycetota; class Planctomycetia; order Planctomycetales; family Planctomycetaceae; genus Thalassoglobus. Next base: position 1,534 of record JAJDEL010000079.1, read on the forward strand.
TTCAGAGCAACTGCGTGGTGGTCCGGTCGATCGCGGTTTTAATTCGTTCTTCGGAATGCACGCCTCGCTGGATCTTCCACCGTACTTTTACATCCGTGATCGCCGTCCGGTAAACGCGCCCACTGATAATATATCGGCGAGTTCAAGCGTCGATGGCCCGGAAGGGTGGAACAAGATTCAGGGAGCGTTTTGGAGAGAAGGCAAGATCGCGCCTGATCTACAACTCGATCAGGTGACTCCGCGCTTCTTCGAAGAAGCTGAAAATATCATCAAATCGCATGCTTCAAATAACAGTGACAAGCCGCTGTTTCTCTATTTGGCTTTGCCGTCACCTCACACGCCGTGGTTGCCTCTCGAACAGTTTCGTGACAAAAGCGGAGCGGGAATGTACGGTGACTTTGTTCTTCAGGTCGATGCCGGAGTCGGACGCATTCTCAGTGCTCTGAAGGCCGCAGGAATTGACGAGGACACGCTCGTTCTGTTTTCCAGTGACAACGGTCCGGTTTGGTATGACAAGGATGTTGAAAAGTTCGGTCACGACGCAGTTGGTGGGTTGCGTGGAATGAAGTTCTCGTCCTGGGAAGGTGGTCACCGTATGCCATTTCTTTGTCGCTGGCCGCGCCGTGTGGAACAAAGCCATGTCTGCGAGCAGACGGTTGTGTTTTCCGATGTCTTTGCCACTTTTGCGGAACTCGTGGGATTGAAAACGATCCCGGATGGCATGGCTGAAGACAGCATCAGCTTTCTCGCACACTTGCTCGATGGCGAAAAACCTTCCACGAAACGGCAACCGATCATCCATAACGGGTTTACGATTCGACACGGCGACTGGAAGCTCATTCTTCCCAAGCAACGAAACAAGGCGAAAAAGACTGCAACGGCGGAACTCTACAACCTCAGGAACGACGTCTCTGAAGAGAACAACCTGATTACAGAGCACCCTGAAATTGCAGAAAGACTGAAGAAGCAGTTGCTATCGCTTGGTGGTCGGAAGAGATGATTATTCAGCCTCGTTCAGCCGGAGTGGCCCGGTTGAGCGATTGATCATTCTGGAGTGCCACGGCTCTGCGAGCCGTGCAGCGTTGTTTGCGTTTGGTCTAAGGAATTTTTTTGAGTCTGACATGCCTAATGAGCATCGTAAAAAACATCGCGCAGTCAACGAAATTGGGCATGCTCGTTCGACGTGGACTTCTCTCGCGCCCGGCAGAATAGCCTTGGTTAAGTGCGAGGGCATGCAGTGGAGATGAAGAGTCCTAGTGTAGATTGATTTGGTCGACCTGGGGTGAAAAAACAACCGCAAATTCAAGGCTCACAGAGCCGTGGCACTCAAGCATTTTTTGTAGCCATGCTACCCTGCCCCTTTGCCATCAAGGTATACCAACGTCAACTCAACGCTGAGTACACCCCTTACTCCACTTCGCTACGTGCTGGGCGTGCCACTCGCCCCGAACAAGTCGGTTTGGCGATTCGACAAGATGGACTGCGACAAACAACGATAGATTAAGCATTACGTCGCTTGGTATAGCAGAAACAACGGAGCAAACACACCGCTGGCAATAGCAACTAACAAGAAAGTAATTTGAGTGCGATTGTACTCGCGGTATCGCTTTGCAAGCAGGCTAAAAGCAAAACAACTTCCACCAATGTTCAATAGAACGAACATTGCTGTAATGGCAAGATCTCCTATAACGTAAGGCAGGGTCGTAGCCCACGTTATTCCGATCTCGTGCAACTCTCTCACAACTGGAGTTGGCTCACTTCTAGATTTCAAGAATTCGATACTTATGGAGAGAGATTCGAAAAATTTGGGAGACAGCACTCCCCAAGAGAAAACCGCAGCGACGACAAAGACTTGCCAGGTAATTGTAAAGAGAACAAGAAATGAATTGGTTCTCGGCATCTGAATTGAAGTTCCCCGCATCAGAAAAACTCAAAATCCAACGCTTGGCAAACAAACCTCTTTCAGGGCTGGCAGCTGCGTTGTTGTGTGTCATTACTTCAACAGAAATTTTTCAATTTGGTTGATGCCCTGCTCTATTGTTTCCAAGTTTGTGGCGAAGGAGAGGCGGACGTAGCCGGGGGCGCCGAAGGCGTCGCCGGTGACGAGGCCGACTTGGGCTTGTTCCAGCAGCGCAGTACAGAAGTCGGTGGAGTTCTCGACGGTCACGCCGCCGAAGAGTTCTTTGCCGAAGTATTTGCTGACGTCGAAGAACGCATAGAACGCGCCGCCAGGTGTCGCGAAACTGAGGTCAGGGATGTTGTTAAGACGATCCAGAACGTAGGTCCGGCGATTCTTAAATTGTTCAAGCATCTCGCCAACGCATTCCTGCGGACCATCCAAAGCTGCAATGGCTGCGTACTGAGAGATACTACATGGATTCGAAGTCTGCTGGCTTTGCAAGTTGGTCATGACTTTCGTGACATCGGCAGGGGCGAGCGTCCAACCGATTCGCCAACCAGTCATTGCATAGGCTTTGCTGACGCCGCTGACGATAATCGTTAAGTCTTTGATGTCCTCTCCAAACGAAGCAAACGAGCGGAACTCAGAGCCGTCATAAATAAGCTTCTCGTAGATTTCGTCGGAGAGAACTGGAATCTGTTTATCGACTGCGACACGGGCCAAGGCTTCAAGTGTTTCAATCGGATACGCAGCGCCTGTTGGATTGCATGGGTTGTTGAGCATCAGCAGGCGAGTTTTGTCTGTGAT
>JAJDEL010000781.1 GCA_029259835.1 Planctomicrobium sp.
GCGTTAGTATTTTTCATTTGCCTTAAATTCCTTTGAGACATTGTCGAGAATTTCATGTTGAACTTGATAAGTACATTCACCCACAAAATTCCTGTGGCATCAATTCTTGTTCTTGTCCTGTGGGTAGCGCCTGCGAATGCAGATGAAAAGGTCATGGATCTGATCATCGTTGCAGGACAATCGAATGCAGTCGGCTTCGATGCGAAACCGAGCGAACTTCCTGACGATGAAGTAGACAGCAATATTCTCTTCTGGTGGCGAACCGGAGACCCACCGCCGGATGAGTTCGACTCGACCAATTCCAACAGGTGGACACACTTGCAACCGCAACCCTCTGGAACGCCGAAGCTTCCGAAGCAAGGGAGGCAATATGGCAACTTCGCGCAGCCCGAGGGGGGATTCGGTCCAGAAATCGGGTTAGCGAGGACGCTCTATCGTAAAGAACAAAAGCCGCTAGCGTTCGTCAAGGTAGCATTTAGCGGGACGAACCTGCACCGTGACTGGAATCATGCAGATTCAGGAGAACAGGGGGCATGCTACCGCGCGCTGATTGTGGAAACAGAGGCAGCAATCGCTGCAGCCAAGAAAAAAGGAATCATTCTGCGACCGCGCGCGTTCGCTTGGATTCAGGGGGAGAGCGACTCCAATGCTCGTGATTCTGTCACTTATACACAAGCTCTCGATTCAATGCTTTCGGCACTGCGAAAAGACCTTGATGCTGCAAACTTGATTGCACTCGTGGGTCTCAATTCACAATACGGGAACGGAACCAATAAGTTCGTCTCATTGATAGTTGAACAACAAAAGCGAACGGCTCTTGCTGATCCGCGTTGCGAATATGTGGAGACTTCTTCAGCGACAATTGCCAATCGCTCTCACTTTGATTCGAAAGGAACTCTCAAGGTCGGTCAACTGTATGCGGAATCTCTGCTTGCTCTTGAAGAGAAACTGCAACCTGAACGTCGGCATTTCACGATTGTTGCGCTGGGTGACTCAATCACTAAAGGTGTCCGCAGTGGAGTGACTGCAAAGCAGACATTTGCTTCTCTGCTCGAAACTCAATTACAAATAACAGGGACTTCTGTCCGAGTCCATAATGTCGGAATCGGAGGTGAGCGAACGGATCAAGCGTTGCAGCGGCTCGATTCGATTTTGGTATTGAAGCCGGACATTGTGACCGTGATGTATGGGACGAACGACAGTTATGTCGATCAGGGAAAGACCGAAAGCCGTATTACAGTTGATGCGTACCGAAGTAACCTGGATTCCATCGTTACAGAACTCTTGCGACGCGGAATTCAGCCGGTCTTAATGACCGAACCTCGCTGGTCAGCTGACGCAAGTCCGAACGGCTTGAGCGAGAACCCCAACGTGCGGTTGGAACCGTACGTCGTTGCGTGCCGAGAAACTGCAAAGAAGTGGAAGTTGCCGTTAGTTGATCACTTTGCCCGGTGGACAGATTCGCATGCAAACGGGGTCAACTTGCGAGACTGGACGACCGATGGCTGCCATCCAAATCCTGTTGGGCACGAAAAACTCACGGCTGTGATGTTGCCGGTGATTCAACAGACAATTGGACCAAAGCTGGAAACGCGAGCGAAAATTCTCGCTGGAAAACCGATTCGAATTATCTGCTTCGGCGATAGTGTGACTGGTGTTTATTATCATTCCGGGAGTCGCCGTGCTTACACGGACATGCTGGGGATCGCACTACGCCGCGTTTCGCCAGATTCGAAAGTGGAAATGATCAATGCCGGACTGAGCGGTCACACAACAGTGAACGCCTTGGCACGCATTGACCACGACGTATTGCGTCACAAACCTGATCTGGTGACAGTGATGTACGGACTCAATGACATGACGCGCGTTCCGCTCGAAGATTACCGAGCAAATCTCAAGGAGATCGTGCAGAAATGCCGTGCAATCGGAGCGGAAGTCGTTCTCGCAACTCCGAACAATGTGACAACCACGAGTGCTCGCCCAACGCAAAAACTCATTCAGTATTGCGATGCAGTGCGCGAGGTTGCCGCAGAGATGAATGTAACGCTATGCGACACTTATCGAGAACTCGACGCGGTTCGAGGACATGCTGACTTTGACTGGCAAATGCTAATGAGTGATCCGATCCATCCCAACATGGATGGACATAGGCGGCTCGCCACAACGCTCGCGCAATCAATCACCGGATTGCGTGTTTCTCTAGACAACACTTTTCCACAGAATTCCGCAATCGAATCAACTCTCTCTTTACTGAAAAACGGCCAACCGGTTCACATCTTGGCGATGACGCCATTTGACAAGTTGATCAAACCCGCTCTGCTTGAAATTTCTCCAGATGCCGAAATTTCCGTTGAGTCTTGGTCGGTTGAAAACATGACACTGGTTCAGATTGAAAAGGATGCTGGTGCTCGCGTGCGGAAGCTCAAGCCGAGTCTCGTTTTGATTGCGGTTCCAAGGTCTGCGGCATATGAATCGAACGAGAAATTCAAAAATTCCTATGCGTGGGTCATGAATTGGTCGCTGAATTTCGGACCACCCACTTGGGATTGCGTTGTCGTCCATCCATCGGTGAATGACTTGAGCACCGAGAAGAACGACCGCGACGATCTCGTCCGCCGACTTGTTCACGCGCAGGATCTAATTCTCATTGACCGACCTCAAGGCAGCGAAGCGGATGTGGCGACAATTCTGCGTAACTGGCTTAAATCACAAACGCGAAGAGTAAAATAACTCTTCCGGGCAACTTGAGCTTATCAACTCAAAAGCTACTCCGGAGCTTCATCGAGGGGAAGTCGGTAT
>JAJDEL010000782.1 GCA_029259835.1 Planctomicrobium sp.
CCGGGTCGGTATCAGCCCTAGCCTGAAATAGCATTTTCGGGGCAGTTGGCTCGGCGCTGATTGCAACAATTGAAGGTGTCGAGCAGGCGACCACAATCACAGTACTGAGAACATGAAGCATGTCCCAATTCGGAATTACCATTCCTACCTTTCTTCAAAATATTAGTAAAGTTTATGAGATGTTCTGGCACCCTGAATTCCCTCGATAGAATCTGAAGGGTGGGTGAAGAAGTCTGAATTGGGTTATAGCAACCGTTAGACGGGATCAATTCACGTATATTCCATGGCGTCGCTGATAGAGTTCAAACTGATGTTGTAGCTGCTGTACGTGATTGGGGAAACAGCCTAACTCTGATTTCGCTTTTGATCGAATTCGGTATAGATGAAGTTCAGCAGCAGATGGCTCGTCATTCAGCTGAAACCGATGGACTATTTCCTTGGAGTTACGCCATTTCTATCTTGGAAAGCTTAATCCGACTCAACCACTGTCGTGTCAAATCGCTCTCCGGTCTATCAACTCCTCAAAAATCGAGAACTGAGATAAACAGACTTGATAAATGTGACGCCGACAAAGATTTAAATGGAAGTTTTTACACACGATTCGCGGTTACGGGAAAATCATCTTTGAAGTTTCATTATTATGGAAGGCTTGATATTCGAACCGATTTTAGGACTCTCATCTTCAATCAATTTAGTAACAGCTTACAGATTCTGAATCACCTTGGTTGCATTCCGACGTGAATATTCGATGATTGAACCGGAGGCGGAATAGCTGACATTGGCGAGGATTCATAAATGGATCGATTGTTTGAGCCTCACTTTCACTTTGGAATGTCATGTTTAATAAAACAAGTCCCTTTCTATTCTTGGTGTTTCTGTATTTCTTTTGCAATTTTCCTCTGAGCGCTGAGACGGACGAATACGGTACACACGGCTTCGCAATGTCGGGTGACGTGAAAATCCACTACGTGACTAGCGGCAGTGGACCGTTAGTTGTGATGATCCATGGGTTCCCTGACTACTGGTATTCATGGCGGCATCAGATGCCAGAGTTGGCCAAGCATTTCAAAGTCGTTGCGATCGACCTGCCTGGTTACAACAAAAGCAGCCAGCCATCGGGTGTCGAGAACTATCAGCTCCAGAAGATAGCTGCCGACGTAAAGGCGGTTCTTAAACACTTTAATGAAGAGCAGGCGATCATTGTCGGTCACGATTGGGGTGGAGCTGTCGCGTGGCAGTTTGCAATGCAATACCCCGATGCTGTGACTCGTCTGGTGATACTCAACCTGCCACATCCTTGGGCGATGCGGCGCGAACTCGCCACGAATCCGACACAAGCGCAGAACAGCCAGTATGCTCGAGATTTTCAGCAGCCAGGAGCACACAAGGCACTCACGGCCGAAGGCTTGGCCAACTGGGTCAAAGACGATGACGCACGTCGACGTTACGTTACGGCATTTAAGCGATCATCATTCGAAGCGATGCTGAATTACTACAAGGCAAACTATCCTCGCCCTCCATACAAACTCCAACAGAACGACCCGATCAAAGTGAAATGTCCAGTGTTGATGATTCACGGACTTGGTGACGTATATCTTTTGGCTGACGGACTCAATGGCACTTGGAACTGGCTCGAGAAACCATTGACACTGGTCACGGTTCCGAACGCAAAGCATTTTGTACATCATGATCAGCCAGAATTTGTGACTGAAACGATGTTGCGATGGCTGAATCCTGTCGAGAAGCTTAGTCCCTGATCGTCATCAGCACACCGTAGAGTGGACCAGAAGGACCTGACGTTGCCAATATCTTGTCGGATCGTCCCGCTTCTCTGAGTGCCTCGTCCCGAACAACCTAGCAGACTGCGTTAATAGCTGGATGAAATCTCCAAACTGCGACCCTAAAACTGGTACCACACTGGGGGGGGGCACTGGTTGCCGATGTGCAAAAATGAATCAGTTGTGGAAAGACCTTCGAGTCACCGATTTAGTGAATTAGTCGGGATCGCCATGCCACTGATTCACAACAGCTTGCCAAAGTTCTTTTCCTGAGGTTGAATTGGTCATGATGACCAGGCCGTTGCCGGTGTCTGGAAAGAATTCAGTGTAGCACCGAAATCCAGAACCATTTGAGCCACTGTGGTACACCTGTCGCTGGCCGTTCACCATTTTCAGTCCCCAGCCGAGTCCCCAGTCTGCGTCCTGATCTTCGCGATGGGAAACCGGCGAGAGCATTTTTGTCAGCGTCTGATCAGACAGTGAATGTGCGGATGAACGATCTGATTTGAGAATCTCGACAAGGAACAGTGCGTAATCTTCAACAGACGTGTACAGAGAATACGCTGCATTGGCCGAGTCGTAATATTTTCGGTTTAGCTTCGCACACCCATCGCGATCATGTCCGCAGGACGCACGAACCATCAAACGTTCATCCCAAGTATAACGAGTGTTTTTTAGTCCCAATGGGCCAATCAAATTCTCACGGGAAAGTTCATCAAGTCCTTTCCCTGTATCCTTCTCGACCGCTCGCTGTAGCATCAGGAAGCCTTCGCCGGAATAGCGAAATGCGGTTCCCGGATCGAAGGCGAGCGACATCGGCCTTCCGGACCTCCATCCACCCTTGCGCCAATTCGGCAATCCGCTGGTATGGCTCAGAACCATTTCGGCTGTGATCTGACGATGCCGCGGCTGATCGACGAGATAGTTTTTGCCAAGGTATTCAACCAGTGGACGATCAAGTTTGACCTTACCTTGTTCGACGAGTTTGAGGAACAGGTAAGCGTAAAACGGTTTACTCATCGAGCAGGCTTCCATAACTGTACCGGGCTGGACGCGATCATCAGTGCCAGTGCAGCGGACGCCGTACCCACGTGACCAGACAAGTTGTCGGTTCTTAACCACCGCCACCGAGACTCCTGGGACGTGATGCCTGCTCATTAACTCTGGAAGACGGCTCTCCAATCGACCAAGTTTGTTTGCCAGCGCTGCCGAGGGAACTTTGCCGTAAGTTCGTGATGATGATTTGATAACACCAGATGTTCTGCTGCTTCGGTTGAGATATCGCTTCGTTTCTAACCCGTACTTTTCGCAAACCTCGACAACGCGATTCGGATCGATCGCTTCAACTGTGCGACCGCGATGTCCGGTCGTTGTTACGGCCTGTAGTATGCTGTTGATGACCGCTTCTTCGGTTGCATCTCGAACGGCTTGAAACAGCGGAGAAAGCTGATCGTCTCGCAGCAACTCGACAGTTTCCCGAGGCACATCAGACTGATACGGTGTTCGCAGTTTCTCCATCGTGGAAAACGCCAGGACGTAATCTCCGCTGCCATGAGAAATTGGAGACCCGGCCGCAGCCAGACCCAGTGGAGCCCGCCGAGCCAGCCGCTGCAATCGACGAGAATCGAGTGGTGCATCGGTTGCTACAATAACAATGCACGATCCGTGTTCCTGTGTCTTAACCTCATCCTTCAGGTAATACCGCCCAAGTTCTCGCCCAACCGGTACGCCGGCGACCGTCAGCGACCCACCGAAATTGGTTTGAACCAGAACTCCAACGGTGTATCCGCCAAATTGTTCGGGAAGTTTGCGAGACGAACTGCCAATGCCTCCCTTCCAGTCCATGCAACGAACTCCGGTTCCTCCTCCGACGCAACCTTCGACCACCGGACCTGAATTCGCATTTCTCAGCGCCGCTTCCACGTCTTTGGCCTGCACTCGACGCTGGCGAATGTCGTTCACGTATCCGTCGTTGCATTCGCCGATAAT
>JAJDEL010000783.1 GCA_029259835.1 Planctomicrobium sp.
TTGTGCAAGAGCGACGCTGCCTTGTCCAAATGGGAAACCGCAACCTCCTCGGCACCATCTCTATCCCAGTCAATTCGAGTCACACATCGTCCCAGAGACTCAGCGGAAAAGAAATCTCCAACCGTATTCGCATCAACTTGAGTAAACTGCAAAGCACCGAGGTTTCGGAAATACTGAGGAACCATCTCGTATGCGACCCCTTTATCAGTGAAATCATCGACATGACCGTTGGCGACGATAAAATCGGGCAACCCATCTAATTCTCCGTCCAATGCTTGCGCGCCGAAGCCAAGAACCGAATGGCTGGGTGCGCCCAGACCGGTGCTCCATGTTTTATCTTCGAAGAACCCCGAATTACCAGAACTTGAATACAAAGTATTCGTTTCGTCAAGGAAATTCGTCACGAGGAAATCAAGACTCCGGTTTTGATCCAAATCCTCAACGATCACACCCATGCACCCTTCGCTGATCCCGTCCCCATTAACAGCAACGCCGCGTACGACAGCCACTTCAGTAAGAGAAAATTCTTCAGTGTTTGTGTTATTCTCGAAGAGGAAATTCGGAACAGCATCATTCGCGATGAACAAATCTATCTGCTGGTCACCATTCAGATCTGCCGCAACTATTCCTAGCCCCTTGCCATTCGGAACGCGAATTCCGCTTGTCTGAGTTGCGTCAATAAATCGTCCGGTTCCATCGTTCAAGTGAAGTTGGTCCTGTGAGGGGGCGAAATTTTGAGGGGCACAGGGACTGACACGACCGTTCTCATCTCGGCATAGACGCGAAACAATGTCACCAGAAAGATAGTTCACGGAGTACAGATCGGGCCACTGATCCCCATTGAGATCGCATATCAGACAACTCGTTGACCAGGACGCCGTATCGTTTTCAATAGATTCTGAAGCATCACTGAAAGTTCCATCCCCGTTATTGAATAGCAACCGATTTCGCCCCAAATTCGCTACAAACAAATCCGGGAACCCATCGTTGTTGAAGTCTCCGGCGGAGACTCCCTGACTGTAATCGAGGTCAGAAGGAAGACTGTGATCGAAAGTGTTCTCAAATTTTTCTCCACTGAAGTTACGATAGAGCTGGTCGGAACCTCCGCGCGTTGGTTTCCCGGTTGTGTTATCAACAGAACATCCTTGTGAATAATAAAGATCAGGCCAACCATCCGAATCGAAATCAATTGCAGCGATGCCACCTCCGGTAAAATCGTATGGTCGCTGGGCGCCACTAATGCGATCATCGACTCCATTATCAAATTGAAATTGAATCCCTATTTGTTCTGCTACGTTCTGAAAGTGGACGGGCGAATTTGTCATTTCTTTTGGACGGACAGGTTCATTATCTTTACTTTCTCCAAAATTCGGTAACGAATAAACAGAAAGATCAATCGACGTGAAAACATCCGCTGAGGGAACGGTCCGCTGCAAAGGGAGACGATCCAGTTCTTCTTGAATTCTTACTACGGTGTCCCTTGCCCAGCTTGCATGCAAATCTTTCTGAAGAGCAAGACTCGCAAAACCGAATGCCTCCCAGTGCAAGCCCAATGATTCAGCCAGTTCGCTCCCTGCTTTCAAAACTTCTAAGGAGAGTGCAGGGGCCTGAGAGTTTTCAAATTCGAAGAGTCTTCGGTATTTCTCCAACTCAGTTGCACGGTTCAGGAATGGTTTGGATTCATCGATCCTTTCCAGAGAAGCCAACTGGAGGCCGAGCATGTGATTTGCAGAGAGTATCGCAGCATCCCTTAATCCGGCTTCCCAAAAACAGCGTGCGGCAGTCTCTGCATCTTTATTTCTTGCCGAAAGCCGTCCGAGTACAACCCACACTCCCGGATGATCCATGGCGGTTTGGGGAAGTTCAATTGCCCATTCTCGCAATTCCGCTTCTGAGCCTTCCTGAAGCAAAATCTCTCCGAGTCGAACCTGAGCTTCGATGAGGAGGGGATCCGAATCAAGCGCATCCAGCACCAAGGTTTTAGCCGATTGAAAATCTTTCTGCAAAACAGGAAGGCGTGATTCAGCCAGCCTTAATCCAGCATGATCCGGTTCGATGGCACTGAGGTGTTGGATACGCTGCAAGTCGGGGTAGATCAAATCGCTATGAACAAGAGAAACCATAGTTTGCACATTGACAGAATCACCACGAAGGAGCCGAAGTTGAATTGGAATCAATTCACGAGTCCGAGTCTGCAAGCTCAGGATATTCCCGAGGCTGTTTAATGCGATAAAGTTGTCAGGATCAACCTCAAGAGCTTGCCGAAATGCGTGTTCGGCTTGTGAGACTCGACCAAGTTGGTTCAAGGATAAATTTCCGACCATACAGCGAGAGTCAACATACTGTTTACCGTAATTTTTCTCGACTCGTAAACAATACTCAACAGCATCTGGGAATTGACCGAGTTCCGCAGATGCTACCGCAACCAGCATTAATGCATCAGGATTCTTTGGCTCGCGCCGAAGAATGTTCTCTCCGATTTCCAGTGCCTCAGAGTTTTTCTGCTGCCGAAGAGCTTCGCGAGCATCACGGAGTTGCCGCTCTGCGTTTTGCGAGCGGAGAAAGAAAACCAGCAGACCAGTCGTTGCGAAAATCAGCAACACAACCGGCTTCAAGAGAGACCGTCGTGCTGGTGAATTCATTGACAACGCCGCACCTTTGACTGTGCTTCACAAAGAATACGCAGGCTCAAAAGACGAGACTTCGAATCCCCTGCGGCTGGTAGCAACACAACCGCAGGAGAACAAAAATCTAGAACTGTTTGGAAATTAGTAGACTATTCAGTCGCAGTGTCTTCATCGAGCACTACGCCGCCATCGCCTTCTTCTGCGGCTCCTCCGGCATTGGTTTCTTCTGCTTCGCTACTGATGTCGTCTCCGCCACCGCCACCACAGCCGACCGAAATCACACAGAGGGAAAGCACTAATAAAAGACTCGTAAACTTCTTCATGGATCGAAACCTTACTTGAGAACATACACCAATGAGTTTTGTGTAACAGACCTACTATCGCTTCTGCGAATCCCAAGGTCAAGGCTGCTCGCCTTCACGAGTGGAAGAAATTGAACTCTTCAAAAGCTGTTGTTTTCGCACCAGCGAACGACCATGGTCCGGATTAACACTCAAGCACTTTTCATAGGCTTTCAGTGCTTCATCGCGATGCCCCAAAGCCCGCTTGATTTCTCCATCATAAAAGAGAAACAACTCGTTCTCCCCGAGAGTTTTCTCACATCGCTGCAAAGCCTGCTCAGCAGCCGTAATTTGATTATACTGCCAAGCTTCTATTGCGGCGCGTAAATTCGACATCGCCTGATGCTGCCGCCTGATTGAGTCATTGATCCCAACTTTCGTTTCTGACAGCGTCAAATAAATTTCAGAAGTCGGTTTCATAGAAGCGACACGCAGCCTGAGTTTGTATGCTGACTCGTAATCTCCTTCGCTTTCAGCAACTTGAGCTTGAAGGTCCAAAACATCCACTCCTCCCTGAGTATGTTGTTCAATTTCTGCGAGTAATTCATTGCCGACTTTAAGATTGCCTAATCCGACCTCAACTTGCGCCGCAGCGATCAATACGGAACGGAATTGCCAGAGATTGTTTGAACGAATCACTCTCAACGCAGGTTCTAATGCTTTTTGACGCTCGATCAGGGTTCCTTCTGTTTTGAGCCGCAAAGCCTTTGAGAGGAGAGCGGCCAAACCCTGCCGAGCGGCAAACATGCTGATGAAGCTTTGACCATATTCCAGAATCACCTGATACTGTGAACGATCTTCCATGTCTCGAAGAATCGCAACAAGATCATCATCACCGAGGGCCTCTGCTGCGTGCATGCGAAGTTGAATCAATTTCAGGGAATTCGGAATGTCGGCAAGCTGTTGTTCCACAATGCGAATTGCTTCTTCCGCTCGATTTGATCGAATGAGAAGTTTCGCAAGATTGTATCCGGCAGGCTGAAACTCCGAAATTTTTCGAAATGCTTTTTCTGCTTCCACTTCATTTTCTACGCGCAAATAGCAGCGCCCGATTTGATACCAACACGTCGTAGCTAATTCTGGATTCGCATCCTGTACTGTCGCCTTCAAAACTTGAATTGCTGTACTCGTTTGCCCAATACGTTCCAGGCAAAAACCGCGACCATATCGTGCCTGAAAGTCCGTGGGGTCCAACTCAGCAGCCTGTCGGAAACACTGTTCGGCTGCGACGTAGTAACCGTTTCCCAAAAATGCTTCGGCGAGTTCACGCCAGGCTCCTTCGCGACCTTCTTGAACGCGAACTCGAAATTCCTCTAAATCGGCACTTGTGATCGGATCGAGTCTCTGCATATCCACCGTCGGTGGGTTCGGACGACTCATCGACACCGCAGCAAAATAACAAGACACTGCCAATTCAATGGAAATCACTGCGATCAGAAGATTTCGGATTTTTTTCATCGCTTGAAATCTCCCGAATTGATCCAACCGGTTACTCGCCCGAGTCGATCATAGGGACCACGGATGTGCAACCCGCCTGCCACAATGTCAAGTTTTCCATCGGAATTCAGATCTCCCAGCGCAACAGTCACAAGGTGAGTTGGGCTCGAATCGATCTGCCACGCAGTAAAGTTTTGTTGACCATCATTTTCCAGCCAAATCATGTTCGCACGGGTTGGGTCGTCCCACACGTTCGCCATGCTGACCAGGACGACATCTGTGTCGTTGTCGTTATCCAAATCTCCAGTGGTCGCTGCATATGTACCACCAAAGTCCGCAAGACGGTGCGATTCGAAATTCCAGTCACCGACGTTTTCGAACCATAAGCAGCCGTGGTACGGTTGTGGAAATGGATCAAAGTCTTCGAGATTGTCACCTGCCGGGAGAATGAGATCCACATCTCCATCACGGTCGAGATCGTCTGCGATTAAACCGGCACTTCCAAGGTCGAAATTGATCGTAAACCAAAGTCGCCGCTTCTGAAATTTCCCATCTCCCAAATTTTCGAATCCCCACAGTTCCTCTTCATCCTGAGTAATGATCGCGGCAATGTCCAAGTCTCCATCACCATCGTAATCTGCGACTGGAACGTGAATTGTGCCAGGTGCGGAGAGTAATTCATGCTCTCGAAAGTGACCATTTGATCGGTTCTCTAACCAGAGAACCTGCCCTCGGTTATACCCGAAAACAGCGACTGCAAGATCGACATCTCCGTCTCCATCGAAATCAGCAGGCTGAACATCTGCAACACGGCGCACATCGTCAAGGATCGTTCGGGCGAGATACTCTTCTCCGTTTCGTTCGAGCAAAACAACACGACCTACGACTCCATCGTCAGGTTCTATGTTTCCAAGAACAGAGACTAAAACATCCAGGTCGTTATCGCCATCAATATCAACGACCGTTGCATGGGCAGGAGCGATAACGTCTGAGAGTAAAACTTTCTCCGTCCAAGTTCCGTCATCATCTTGAGTGCTAAAGAGAACAGCATTTTTTGCGGCATCGCAGATCAACACGCCAGTGGGACCATCCGGTTCCAATTTCGTAACTTGGACATGGCAAATTCGCGGGTGCCCGACAACATCGTCACCAATGACCAACCTTTGGAACGGAATCTGAGTCAAGTTTTGACTTGCCCTCACATCCACTGGAGGAGGTGGTTGCCCCATGGCAGGTAACATCGGAAGTAATGTCCGAACCAAAATCGGTATTGCAACAACAGCAACGAGGGCAAGAAATGTTAAGCGAGCTGACGCCGCGGAAGGACGGTTCGCAGATTGTTGGTCAAGCATTCTCCCTGCCGCTCCAAACTCAAAACTCTTAAATTCGTCTGAAATATGAAACCAGTTTTGAGATCGGTCCGCAAGAAACCTGCAACACTGAACTTAATGACTCTCACAATCCGTAATGGCAAATTGCTGCACAATAAGCAGTTGGCAGAGTCTTGTGTCTTCCCAGAAATGAACTAAACCGCGACCAAACTGGTCGCGGTTTAGAACTTTCAGATCAAACAACAAGTGTTCGAAGACATTCTCAATCAACTGAAACTTTTAGAAATCACCAGGTGGGTTTCCATCAGCGATATACGCAAGGTTTCTTCTGACAGTATTGTCGATATTTTCGCCGATGAACTTCACAGAAGCATCACCCAGGGCAACTTGCAATCCCCCTGTGTGAACACTGCCTGGTGCTCCCCAGTTGCGAGTTCGACCGGCATCCGTACTGGTATCTGGAGTTCCCCACCATGGGCAGCAAATCCAGAAGTTAATCCCTTCTGAAGCGGCAAAGTCAATTCCATTGCCAACCCACTTTGAGTGTCCCCAACTGTTTGCAATACCATTTTTGACGTTTCGAGTTCCTTCGGAGATCATCACAGTGTTCGTGCTTCCGTCTCTCATGTCACGAATCCGAGAATTCGAATGGGCACCAAACAAACGACGACTGGTCTTCCCTCTACTGATCCATTGACTCATGCTCGATGAGTGCCGTTGAACACTGAAGTCGTAGTTAATGAGGGGGCTAAAGTGAC
>JAJDEL010000784.1 GCA_029259835.1 Planctomicrobium sp.
AAACGCGCCTTGTTGTTTAGTGTTCCTAACAGTCGGAACCAGTTTTATCATCCATTTGAGAACGAACTGCCCGATGGTGTCGCACACCACAACTCACCAACGTGTCAGCAGGTTTGTAGGGCAGCGCATTGACAAAAGCCCACTCTAACACTGCACATGCAGAAGCGAAGGCTCGACACGCGCACTTCACTCACTACTCCGTCTTTAATCCACACAAAACTCCGCAGTGGACCAGTGTTTCAACTGGTCCGGTGACGGTCAGTCCGGCGTTGTTCATCCATTCTGTGTATTCCCCGGCACTGTAGGCTCTGCCTCGAGTGAGAGCGAAGAGTGCTGCGGAGTAGAGTGCGATCGGGAGCGGTCCGGCGTGGTCGTCGTTGAGGAACACATCGTGGATCAGAAGTCGTCCTTGAGTTGGTAATCGGTTTGCGCACTTCATGACAAGCTCTTTGCACTCAGGGACATCCCAGTCATGGAGGATATTTGAGAGGAGCATGACGTCTGCGTCTGGGAAATCGTCAGCGAACATATCTCCTTCGAGAAGTTCGAGACGGTCGGCGACACCGTACTCTTCTGCAAATTCCGCCGCGACGGATAGCACTTCCGGGCGGTCCATCACTATCGCTCTTAAATGATGGTTCCGGGCGAGGTAGGCAATCGCATAGATTCCGCTGCCACCACCGACGTCGAGTAGAACTTTCGCATCAGGTAACCGAAAACGATCTGCCAGAACGGGCGCGACGTTCTTGGCTCGACCTGCCAGCGACAAAGTGAAGTGCCGGGCGAGTTCGGTTTGTTCCATCGCCGAAGACATTCCATCTCGGTAGATAAACGCCGCGCCGTTTTCGTCTGTTTCTAAACCAAACGGAGTGTTCGACCGGAGCCGTTCGACCATCGCCAGAACATCAGGTGATGTCGCCGCGAGACCAATGTAGTTCGTCACAGCAAACTGCCCGCCTGTGAGAAGATGTTCTACGGCAAGCGGAGTTGCGCCGATGGTTTCGCCATCTTCAACGAGCAGTTCCATCGCTTTGAGTGCTGTGGTTAAAACCTTGAACGGACGGTGTTCGAGTTCGAGTTCCATTCGCAATTGCTCACAAGGCAAAAACAGATCTGGACTGACACTTAACTTACCGAACAAATCAAAATGTGCCACTGCCGCGGTCAGCAACTGTGTGCCATACGCTCCGCGAAAGTGTTCAAAGATCAGCGTCGGATCAAAAAGAGGAATTTCCTGAGCGTTGAAAGCCTCCATACTGCCACCGAATGAAAGAAGATCGACAAGAGAAATGGTTAGAGTGTCGGCGTCTTCACATTCTTGCCAGTCCGCTGGGGATGAAGTTCGCACCGCCGAATGAATCGGGTGCAAATCGTGACCAGCCTCGGTTGACCAGCCGTACCGCAACAGAAAATCGTCTCCCGTTCTACGACACTGTATCCAGCGACTGAATTCATCGTGCAATTCAGTAAGTAAATAGCAAGTCTCGGAACAGTCAGAGAGACCGACTGCCCAGGCGGACATCATTTGCGAGAGTGATGTCCTCGCTCTCAACGGGGCTGGAACATCTTCGTCCGAATCCTGGAGCAGATAATACGAGTCGCAAACGCTCACGAAATCACCGAGCTGAATCGTGATGTCGTCGTGCGAGGTGCCATTATCGTCGTAAGTGATTCGCAACATTCGGAAACTCTTTCACTGTCGTTCTCTTAATTTCAAACAGAGCCGCTTTGTAAGAATTCTAGCAACAATGAACCAGCACCGCATGGCTTCTCAAGCAAAGCCGCGAAGAGTCTTGGGGAAGCCAATTCGAGAAGACCCGCAAATGAATGCGAAGAAGAAAAGGCCACAGATTCACACAGATGGGCACGGATATTCCAGAGAGTCGGTGGCCGTTTTCTGGTCTCCAATCTGTGTTAATCCGTGCCCATCCGTGGCGAACTTTTACTGACTTGCTTTGTGCCTTGGTGTTTTCGTGCGAGCTTTGACAACACGTGAAACACCGAATCTCGATTCTTTGGCTTCTCAATATCTCTATCGTCAGGTATTGTTGTTGTATGTGGAGTGACTCAATTGGATGCGTGGCTCCGCACCTGGACTGAATCAGCAATGAGTTTGCTGGTTGGTCTGGTTCACAGAATAGAAATAGTCAGAACGAGGATTGAACTGATGTCGATGGAACCTGATGAGATTTTACTAGACGCCGAAGAGCGCATGCAGAAGGCGGTTGACGTTTTTAAGGATGCCCTTCAGGGATTGCGGACCGGGCGTGCAACGCCTGGGCTCGTGGATAATGTTCGCGTGAATTATCACGGTTCACCGACGCCGCTCAAGCAGCTTGCAAACATTAGTTGCCCGGAACCACAGCAAATTTTGATTCGTCCATTCGATCAATCCATTGTCACTGAAGTCGTCAAAGCGATTCAGACGAGCGACGCTGGAATGGCTCCGAATTCCGACGGCAGACTCATTCGCATTAACGTTCCGGCACTTTCAACTGAACGTCGCCGAGAGTTGACTCAACGTGTTGGAAAAGCTGCGGAAGATGCCCGCGTTTCGATTCGGAACATCCGCCGAGATGCAAATAAGCATGTCGATGTTTCCGAAAAATCCAAGGTGATCTCGGAAGATCAACAAAAGACTGCCAAGGATGATATTCAAGAACTGACGAAAAATTTTGAAACTCAGATCAACGATCAGGCGAAACATAAAGAGAAAGAGGTCATGGACGAGTAACGTCTCTACCCTTGAGAAGTTTGAAGAAACGCATGTCGAGGTCGGTGAAGATCGATCTCGACTCTGTTTTCTTCATAAACAAACCGTGTGGGTGCGACAGGAACCTCTGTAATGCTGGACATTCAATCTGAATCACCTGGTCGGTCTTCAGGGATTTCTCGTCGCCAAATTCTTTCTGCGGGCGGTGCAGGTCTGTTGGGAGTTTCTCTTTCAAAAGTGTTGGCAGCGGAGCAACAGGTTGCGCTCTTCGGACCAGCGAAGGCGAAGTCGGTCATCTTCTTATTTCTATTTGGCGGTCCGAGCCAGTTGGAAACGTTTGATCTCAAGCCGGAAGCGCCTCCGGATATTCGCGGTCCGTTTTATCCGATTGCTTCGCGAACACCTGGCTTATTGATTGGCGAACATCTGCCGCAGTTGGCGAATGTCTCCGATAAGTTTTCCGTCATTCGAACGATGACGCATACATTCAACGATCACAGTGGAGCAGGGCATTACATTCAAACCGGCAAACGCTGGCACATTCCAGTCGGAGCCGGCTTCAGCGCGACTCCACAAGACTGGCCCTCTATTGGCTCGGTGACAGAGTATTTAACGCAACAGCTGCCGGGCGGGCTCGAACGCGATCTCCCGAATTATGCAGTAGTGCCGAACTGGCTGGGATGCCTGCAAGACAAGGGGCAATATCAGCGACCCGGCGAGTACGCAGGTTGGCTGGGACAAGCGTACAATCCTCTGACGACAGCAATTCCGAAAAAGAACATCAGTGACAATCCTTACTGGCGAGATTGCTCTGATGATGAACTGAACTTCGAACTCAAAGGACTCGCGCCGGAAGTTTCGCTCAACACACTGCAACGCCGCACTTCGTTGCTCGGTCAATTCGAACAGCAACGACGCTTGCTGGGAGAATCGGAAGGGTCTGCTTATGATCAGTTTCGACAACGTGCAATGGCTTTAATGACATCCGGGAAGACCCGTGACGCGCTCGACATTCGCAAGGAATCAAGCGTAGTTCGCGACCAATATGGACGGCACCTGTTCGGGCAATCTTGCTTGATGGCACGGCGACTAGTGGAAGCGGGCGTTCGGTTTGTCACAGTTCACTACGACTGCGTAGATGGCTATAGCTGGGATTCACACCGCAATAGTGATGACGTCAAGAAGAACTTGCTGCCAACGTTCGATCAAGGCTGTGCGACGTTACTCGCTGATCTTGATAATCGAGGTTTACTCGATGAAACCCTCGTTGTTGCAATTGGAGAAATGGGACGTACGCCAAAGGCAAACGCCAATTGGGGACGCAATCACTGGAGCAATCTCTTCCCAGCCTTGATCGCTGGTGCCGGTGTGCAAGGGGGAACGACGTACGGAAAATCAGACCGAACCGCATCGAAGGTTTTAGAACACCCTGTCACTCCAGAGGACTTGGCAGCAACAATCTACTGGGCAATGGGCATCGATCCACAATTAACTCTTCCCGATGCTCTGGGACGTCCGGTGCCAATCAACGATGGCGGCGAGCCGTTGAAAGCGTTGTTCAGCTAAATAGTGTGTCCTCATTTGTTACTCAAATAGCCTCTCACTTACAGTCTATCGTAGATTCGCAAGTAAGCCCGGTGGGCTGCTCCTACGTCAGCCCAGGGAAAAACGTAGTGTCGCCCTGGGTGAGGATGACTACCGCTACTACCGCTACCGCAAGCCAAGTCCCAATGGGACGGGCCCTGGAAACAAGAGTCCGTCTCTCCTTCTAGGACCACCCCGTTGAGGTTGAACACGAGTGATACCACCGATTCCCAGGGCTGCCGCCCTAGGCTAACTTAAGGCTGGTCCTTTGGGCCGAAAAGGCAGGTAGTCTTTTGTGTATCACTAACAGACGAAAAATGATCTGCAAAACAATCGCTAATCCAAAAATCGTTTCGAAATCTCTCCATAGGCATCAATGCGTCGATCTCTTAGAAACGGCCAGTGAACGCGTTGTTCTTCGATCTTCGAGAAGTCGCACTCCGCGATAAGAGTTTCCGCTTCATCGGGACTTGCCTTGTTCAGAATTGTTCCGCTGGGGTCGCACACAAAACTCTGTCCCCAGAATTCAATGCCGCCATCAGAGTCGCCTTCGTGACCTATACGATTTGCCGAAGCAACGTACACTCCATTCGCAATTGCGTGGCTGCGCTGGATCGTTTCCCAGGAATCGTGCTGAGCTACTCCATGCTCTGCTCTCTCGGACGGGTGCCAACCAATCGCGGTTGGGTAAAAAATGATCTCTGCACCAGCAATCGCTGTTAAACGTGCCGCCTCGGGGAACCATTGGTCCCAGCAAATTAACACTCCGACTTTTCCGTAGTGAGTATCAAAGACTTTGAAGCCAAGATCGCCAGGAGTGAAGTAGAACTTCTCGAAAAACAGTGGATCGTCTGGGATGTGCATTTTTCGGTATCGACCCAACATAGAACCGTCTGCATCGAAGACAACCGCCGTGTTGTGGAACAGTCCAGCGGCTCGCTTCTCGAAGAGTGAGGCAACAATGACGACCTCATGCTCTTTTGCGCTTGCAGAGAATGCTTCGGTACTCGGACCGGGAATCGGCTCTGCGAGATCAAAGTATGCGTGATCCTCGCTCTGACAAAAATAGTGCGAGCGAAACAGTTCCTGCGTGCAAATGATCTGCGCCCCACGCTCGGCGGCGTTCTTGACATCGTTCAGAGTTGTCGCAAGATTCTCATTTAGATCGGCAGTCACTGCGCGCTGGATCAATGCGACATGAGTTGAGGAGTTTGCGTCGTCAGGCATGTTTATGAGATGATCGATTTGATCGGGTCAACGTGTTCAACGCCGACGAGTTTTTGATCGAGTCCGCTGAAGAAATAACTTAGGCGGTTGGGGTCGAGGCCCATTTGGTTGAGTATCGTCGCGTGCTTGTGCTTGACGTGCAAACGATCTTCAACAGCGGCGGAACCGATTTCATCAGTTTTGCCATGACTGACTCCCCCTTTGATTCCTCCTCCCGCCATCCAGGTTGTGAAGCCGAACGAGTTGTGATCGCGTCCGGTTCCTTTGGCGTATTCCGCCGTCGGTTGCCGTCCAAATTCTCCTCCCCAGACAATGAGAGTTTTGTCGAGCATCCCGCGTTGTTTGAGATCTTTGAGTAACCCTGCAATCGGTTTGTCCGTTTCCTTGGCATGGAGATTGTGGTTTCGCTCCATGTCGGAGTGGGCGTCCCAGTTTGCATCGTTGTGGTGCCCGCCCGAGTAAATCTGAATGAAGCGAACGCCCCGTTCGACCAAACGCCGCGCGAGCAAACATTGCCGACCAAAGTGCGAGGATGTCGGATTGTCGAGTCCATACATCTGCTGTGTTGCCTCGGTTTCTTGAGAGACGTCGACTGCTTCAGGAGCGTGAGCCTGCATGTTGAAGGCAAGTTCGTAACTGGCAATTCTGGCTGCCAGGTTTGAGTTATTGCTCCGTTTTTCCAAATGCTGATCATTGTACTCTCGCAATGTGTCGAGCATCTCACGCTGCGCTGAAACCGACATCCCTTGCGGTGGCTTGAGATTGAGAATCGGATCACCTTTGGACCGCATGACTGTCGCCTGGTACGAGGCAGGCATGTATCCCGAACTCCAGTTTTGTGGACCAGAAATCGGTCCACCGCGCGGATCGAGCATGACGGTGAAACCTGGCAGGTTGCTGTTCTCAGTTCCAAGTCCGTAATTCATCCACGAACCAAGACAAGGGCTTCCGCTGAGAACTTTTCCGGAATTCATCATCAACATTGCCGAGCCGTGAATCGGACTGTCGGCAGTCATTGAGTGCAGGAACGCGATGTCATCGACTTGGGCTCCCAAGTGCGGGAACAAATCGCTGATGTACTTACCGCACTCACCGTATTGTTTGAACTTCCAGCGAGGTTCAATGAGCCGTCCCTGATTTTTGTGACCTCCACGACCAAAGGTTTTAACATCGACCGTTTGATTGTCTCGCCCGTACATCTCAGGCTTGTAATCGAACGTGTCCATGTGGCTGGGGCCACCGTACATGAACAGGAAGATGCACGCAGTTGCAGCCGGATCGTGATGCGGCTTTTTCGGTGCGAGTGGATTCTCATATTTCGTGGCACCATCAGCAGCCACCGTTTGACTGGCAAAGAAATCATCACCCAACATTCCGGCCAGTGCCGTTCCGGTGAAACCAGCACCGGTCTGCCAGAGAAACTCACGACGCGTCCGTCCACAAAAGTTTTGAGGTTTTGGCATTTGATACATCTGTTTTTTAAGTTTGCGACAGCACTTCAAGTGTGTCACGAATTTTCTTTGGACATGACCAGTCGACGCATTCCCTTGACCCTCGATCCCTGGTCCCTTGACCGAGCGGCTCAACAAACGCTTCTTATCTCGCTACGGCATCCAAGCCGCATCACGATTATCAGCAGAATTGCCCCTCAAGTCCAGTTGCGTCGACTGGTTCTGCAAAGTACAAACGTTTTTGCAGAATTATCGCAGAACATCTTGACCTGTTTGTCAGTTTTGACCCCGAGTTTCAACATGCCACTGACTATCCGTCTCCATACCGAATCCTCGATTCCGATTGAAGTCGATTCACTCCAATTGAAAACGATGCGTTCACAATCGCCCGACGAAATTGCGAAGACGTTGATTTTCCGAGGTAACGAAGAACTTCCATGCGGTGAATTTTTCGATGTGTCCGGTTCAGCGGTTGATGACAATACAGTCGTTTGGGAAGGCAACTTACACAAAGTGAAATTGATTGGGTCTCACCTGTCTGAAGGAATCGTTCGTGTTGAAGGCAACGCCGGAATGCACCTCGGTGCTGAAATGACTGGGGGCGAAATTATACTCAACGGAAATGCCTCGGACTGGGTGGGTGCAGAAATGAGAGGTGGGCGTATTCACGTGAGCGGCAACGCCGGACATCTGGTCGGTGCCGTCTACCGTGGTGGTCGTAAGGGAATGACTGGTGGAGAAATTCTTATCGACGGAAACGCTGGCAACGAAATCGGTCATACAATGCGACGTGGCCTCATCGCCATTGCTGGAAAAACCGGAGACGCCGCCGGCATCGGAATGATTGCCGGGTCAATTTTGATTTTTGGCGAACCGGGTATCCGCAACGGTGCCGGCATGAAGAGAGGGACGATCGGTCTCTTCGGATCGCAGACACCACCCGAAATTTTGCCGACATTCAAAAAAGCGAGTGCCTACGAGCCGGTCTTTCTCCAACTCTATTTCAGGCACCTTCAGAAGTTGGGCTTCAATATCCCAGAAAAGTGTTGGACCGCGAGCTACCAGCGTTTCACCGGGGACCTGCTCGAACTTGGCAAAGGTGAAATCTTCACACATGCGAGTTGATTGTGATTCGAAATCGCTTATTTAAAAATTTCTTTACGAGGCTCGGGAGAGCTTGAATCCAATAAAACTCTTGACTGGTTTGCAGACTATGTTACCCTTGATTAACTCGCTCAACCTGCTCGCGTCTCTGTGAACAAATCGAGTGGACATCCCTATTGCGGTTTTCGCAATGATCTTTCAATGGTGTCCACCTACTTCATCATTCAACGAATGTACTGAATTGGACACCATCCCCTGAACATTGATGAGGTGAGTGATGTCGGTTGGAATTATTGAATTGGCTGTTGTCGTCGTAATGTTTGCGATTTGTCTCTGGATTGGAATTGCGAAAGGGCAGAAATGGTTAACGGTGGTCCCGTTTTTCTTCCTTGTTGCAATGTTGACAACACCTGCGGATCCAATCAGTTTGATTCTCGTAGGCGTCCCGAATGCGATCCTGGGATCGTTGATCTTTTTCTCAGCTCAGAGATGGAACAGGGTTGAGGCGTAGAACTATGTTGCAGTGAAGGTGTCGTCTGCCACTGCTGGCTTGGCCAGCAGTGGTATGAGTGACGGTGTCTTCACCCAGAACGATGCCCACCGGGGGGCCCGGCCGCTTTGGTGTGATAAGAGCTCACCTCAGCGCACAACACCACTCAGCGAGAGATCGAAAATGCAGAGAAGAGAGTAATTCGTTCTGCAAGAGCCGAAAGTTTTACAGAGCGGCGAGTTCTGGCTCGTCCTTGGCGATGATTTCGCCGACTTCATTTTGCCCGTCATCAACAATTTCAAAACAAAGTTCGTCACCTTCGACTGTGACAATTCTCACAGTGTACTCACCGACTTGAAGTGTTTCGCCGACTGATAATTCGATCAGATGCTCTTGCACTGTTTGCTCCTGCACTGTTTTAGAAATTGTGAACTCCGTGATACCGGAGAAAATAAAATGAAGGGCTGCTCACAAAAAATGTGACGCGAGGGGCGACTATACAACGGACTTCAAATTTCGCCAACTGAAAATGTGTCTACCTGTTTCATTTTTCTCCAAAGAATTCCAAATTCATTTCTCTAGCCTCTTTGTGACTGTAACACTTTATTTTACTCAGTATGATCTCTCTGGAATGTGTTTCAATTCACCACAGACATGACCATTTATTTTTAATTCCTATGAAACTCCGTCGACTACCAACTGACTTTTGCGTTGAAGAAGAAAACTCCTTACCAATAGAGCGCAATGGAGACTTTGCAGTCTATTGTCTTCGTAAAACGAGTTGGAATACTCTAGATGCATTGAAGCATGTTGCGATCCACTGGAAATTTTCGGCCAAATCGTTCAGCCATGCCGGTCTGAAAGATCGACATGCGGTT
>JAJDEL010000785.1 GCA_029259835.1 Planctomicrobium sp.
AAGCGATGACCAGCAACGCTCCAATTCCAAAAATGACCGCAAAGCTCCATGCTTTCCACTGATCGGAGAGTGGATCTATCCATTTTCTGCGAGCGAGTCCCACGCTGATTGGGACTGCCATGGCGATGAACAGCGATGCGATTTTCCGTTTCGCAAAGAACGTTCCCCAGTGGATTTCCGGAACCAATTCGCTGAGCCAGGAAATGTAACTGCAATAGGCGACTCCCTGAAAGAGATGCCAAACCACGATCGCCCCCAGAATGACAGGTAGGGCAAATCCTGAATTGTCTTGAAGCAAGAGAGCCGCCGGGATCAGTAAGGCTGCAATACGACCGAGAAACAGAGAAACGACCCACAGCCATTTTCGACTACGAACCCGATTCAAAATTGTCCCGGTGAAAAGACTGAGTGCTTCGGATGATTCCGGTGCAACTTGAACGGCAGCGATGAAGAATGCCGAGGGGTGAAACTCGTAGACGAAGTAACTCAGAAATCCCCCGGTCGTCAGCGAGTGACCAGAGGTGAAAAGCATTTGACTGAAGACTACAGCACGAGTCACGCGCTGTGATGCTGGCTCAGATTTCGAGGAGTTCAAAAAAGAAGCCATGCTTGCCTGGATGTCTAAATGAGAACACCGCAAAGCTTACATGGCTTGCTGTCATGTGAATAGCGAAAGTACAAAGACTACTTAGCCTTTACTTCCCAGGTATCACCGGAGCGGAATAAGCCTTCCAGGTCACCGGTTCCTTGCTGCTCAATACATTCATTGAACTGGCGGTCAACTTCGCCATCGTAGGTAGGTCTATCTATACAGCGAAAAACGCCCATTGGTTCTGGGGAATTTGGATAACGCATTTGGGCGAGTCGGAAAGCCTGTGCTGGATCATCAATAGACTCATCGTGGAAGAGAAGGTCATCTTCCTTCACGTCATTCAGACTGACGACTTCTGGATTTCCTGCTCCTGTCAGGCGAATGCCTTTGTCTCTTTCGTCTCCGTAGATCAGCGGTTTTCCGTTTTCCAGATAGATACAGTTCTCTTGCTTCTGATCCTTTTTTGTCGCAAACTCAAATGCGCCTGCATTGAACACGTTGCAATCCTGGTAGACCTCAATAAACGCGGAACCTTTATGGTTTGCGGCACGTTCAAGAACCATCGTCAGGTGCTTCACATCGACATCTGCACTCCGGGCGACGAATGTGGCACCAGCTCCAATTGCAACGGAAAGTGGATTCAGCGGCCGGTCAACAGAACCAAACGGCGAACTCTTGGTCTTCTTTCCCTGTGGACTGGTCGGGGAGTATTGCCCTTTAGTCAGGCCATAAATCTGGTTGTTGAACATGATGATTTTCAGATCAACATTTCGACGCAGAGCGTGTAAAAGATGGTTCCCTCCAATGGATAGGGCATCTCCATCTCCGGTAATGACAAACACGGTCAAGTCTGGACGAGCGACTTTGAGTCCGGTTGCAATCGCCGGAGCACGACCATGGATGCTGTGCATTCCGTACGTCGCCATGTAGTACGGAAAACGGCTGGAACAGCCAATTCCTGACACGAAGACAATTTTCTCTTTGGGAATCCCAAGAGTTGGCAAGACTTTCTTCATCTGAGCGAGAATCGAATAGTCCCCGCAGCGCGGGCACCAGCGAATTTCCTGATCGCTCGCGAAGTCTTTTTGAGTCAGTACAGGAAGAATTGTATCAGCCGACATGGTGAAACACCTGAGTATGCAATTGAATTTTGAAGACGAATGCTATTCTAATAATGATCGGCAATCACAAGATCACCGCAATAAATTTCGTTGGAAAAGAGTTCGTGTCACACCGCCTAAAGGGTGACTCGCCTCTCTCTTCAATCTGCCAACACCTCATTAATTTTGGCACACAATTCGCCAATGAGGAATGGCTTTCCTTTAATTTTCGTGTAGCTGATGGCATCGACGAGGTATATTCCTCGCAAAATCATCCACATTTGCCCTGCATTCAGTTCTGGAATCAGGACTTTCTTATAGTTCTTCAGGATCTGACCGAGGTTCTTGGGGAACGGGTGAATGTATTGCAAGTGGCAATGTGCGACCGATTTGCCCTGTCTTCGGGACTCAGCACATGCTGATTTCACAGAACCATATGTTCCACCCCAACTGACGACAAGAAGATCGCCAGACTCAGGCCCTTCAACTTCCTGTTCTGGAATTGAGTCAGCAACGTTTGCAACTTTTTGAGCACGCGTTTTAATCATGTGCTCATGATTATCTGGATCGTAAGAAACCTCTCCTGAACCATCCCATTTTTCTAATCCGCCTAACCGATGTTCCAAGCCAGGTGTTCCCGGAATCGCCCAGGGACGAACGAGTCGGTCGTCACGAAGGTACGGCAAGTATTCGCCATCTTCGCCATTCGGTTCCGAGACATGCTGGACGTCGATTTTATACAAGTCAGAGACTTCCGGAATCTTCCATGGTTCTGCTCCGTTGGCGATGTATCCGTCGGTTAAAAAGAAGACGGGCGTCATGTATTCTACGGCAATCCGTACAGCTTCCTGAGCCATGGTAAAACAATCAGCCGGAGAGCGAGCCGCAATGACCGGCATCGGGCAATCTCCATTCCGACCGAAATAGGACATGAACAGATCGGATTGTTCAGTCTTTGTTGGCAGACCGGTACTTGGTCCACCTCTTTGGACATTGACGATGACCATCGGGAGTTCTGTGATGACTCCAAGACCAATCCCTTCTCCCTTAAGGGCAATTCCAGGACCGCTACTTGCTGTGACTGAGAGTGCTCCTCCGAAAGCGGCTCCAACAATCGAAGTAATCGCCGCGATTTCGTCTTCCGCTTGAAACGTCTTCACGCCAAACCGTTTCAGTTTGGAGAGTTCATGGAGGATATCACTGGCTGGCGTAATCGGGTAACCACCATAAAAAAGTTCCTTGCCTGCGAGTTTGGCGGCTGTTGCCAAACCCATCGCAACAGCTTCGTTTCCGGTGATTTTTCGATAGTATCCCGGCTCAAGCTCCGCTGATGGAACTTCGTAGTGAACCGTAAACTGTTCCGTTGAAAATCCGAAATTGTATCCCGCTTTCAATGCACGCAGGTTCGCTTCGACAATGCTGGGGTATTTGGAAAACTTCTCCTTCACCCAATCCTCGGTCGGAGTGGAATCTCGATCATACAACCAATACACCAGCCCCATTGCGAAGAAGTTTTTGCAGCGATCCGCTTCTCGAACTGTCAACCCCAGTCCAGAAACTGCGTCCCGCGTCAAGCGAGTCATCGGAACCTTATGGATTCGATACGCGGCAAGTTGACCATCTTCGTCGTCAAGTGGATTAGATTCGTAGTGAGCTTTCTTGAGGTTACTTTTATCGAATGCATCCTCATTGACGATGAGCGTACCACCACGTTTCAAATCTTCAAGATTTGTCTTCAAAGCTGCCGGATTCATTGAAACGAGCGTGTCGACTTCATCGCCAGGTGTGTACACCTCGCCACTTGAAAAGCAGACTTGAAACCCACTGACTCCGAAAAGTGACCCGGCGGGGGCACGAATTTCTGCAGGGAAGTCTGGAAGCGTGCTGATATCGTTACCAAAGATCGCGGAAACATTCGTAAACTGCGTCCCCGCTAACTGCATTCCATCTCCACTATCGCCACAAAAGCGAATGACGATCGATTCGACCGTCTCCAGAGCTTTGGATTCGTTTGAAGACTTACCGTTTGTTGCGGACGCAGGACTCTCAGAAGACATTATTGCGTGATTCCCTGGTAGAACTCCTCGAATTGGTGAACGCCAATTGGGAGGGATCTCTGTTGAGATGGATTGAGATCAAGAATTATCTGTTGGGTGATGAGCGAACCGCCCCAATTTGAGAAGGAATTCCCCCCAATTTGAGTTCCAGAACGCGTTGACATTGCTTGTTTACACATGTTCGTCGACCGAGGCTTTCCCTCGCCCTTCGAATCCCGCAATAAGTAACTACTTCGACCTATTCTTACAGTTCGCTTGACACTTGCAAAGACCTTGATCGAAGAAAACGGGCAGACCGAATCTGTTTTCTCATTTTCGAGCAAAATCCGCTGGTATCTGCCACGACACGGTACTATTTCTCTCCATCACGAACAATCCGGCCGCGCTGGTATCTCGGCTGACCATCCCAGCCCAGTTTCCGCTGCAATGTCTGGTAGAAACTGTGTCCTTGAATTCGAATCAATTGGAAGGAAACATCCGCCTGACGAATCGTGACTGTATCGCCTGATTCAAACGGCACCTTAATTTGACCATCCACAACGAGCATCACTCCTTCCAGGGCACTAGGTGAGGTCAACACGTATTCCGCATCGGCACGGTCGACGATCGGACGAACTGTCAAAGTATGCGGGCAAATTGGGGTGATCACGAAGGCTCTGAGATCCTGCCGTAAAATGGGTCCTCCAGCAGACAGATTGTGTGCCGTCGAACCGACCGGCGTGCTGAGAATCAGTCCATCACCGCTATATGTCGTCACTGCCTGCCCATTGATTGCCAGCTCGACATCGATTAACGATAGCGAAGCCCCGGAAAGCAAAGCCGTTTCATTGAGGCCCAAATACCTCTCAGATTCTCCACTTTCCTTACGATGATGACACTCGAACATCAAATGAGAAACAACCTCAAACTTCCTCTCAGCCAACTCGTCGATGACTTTACACAGATCGTCCTGATCAATATCCGCCAGGAATCCTAATCGTCCGAGATTGACTCCGAGGATCGGAATCTGTTTCTCTCCGAACCACCGACACGCCCGGAGAATTGCACCATCACCTCCGACGACAAACGCCACTTCTGCGTCTAATTCAGAGCTGTGATCCTCATTAGCTGTGAGGCAGGCAACGAGTTCAACTCCATCATGTTGCTGAAGCAAATCCGTTAACGCACGATGAGCTTTTTGCACGTGTTCGGACTGGTCGCGTGCGACGACAATCACTTTCAGCGGAGAGAATGACATTTCGGTATTGTTGCCTTGGACAGGGCTGAATTGTTGGTAACAAACCGGCCAACATTGTTACAATGAGTGTGCGTGTTGTGACTTACTCTACCAAGTTCGATCGATGCCAGACTACCACATTCAACATTTTCGTACCTCAAAACAGGTCATTATCTTGGTGACCGTTTGTGGATTGGTTTTTCTTGCGCCCCAGATTCGGGCAGATGAGCCGTCGGCAACGCAAACACTTGCTGAGGTCGCAAAGCAACTCTTAAACACCACTCAGAATGTCGCTCAAACATTCAATGAGGAAGGGATCTCTTCCAAAAGCATTGTCGCACAACAAAAA